>CAYNUJ010000077.1:0-13344 GCA_964400095.1 uncultured Melioribacteraceae bacterium | reverse complement strand
TACTAGCCACAGATTTATTATCCAGTAATTTTTTGCAAGCAGAGCATTCGTAAGAAAAGAAAACGATAAATAATTGTTCTTCAGAGTTAATAATTGAGCTAAAATTCATTATTTCAGTGCCTTTTTTAACATATAATTCTTTAATACTGATTCCAATATTATCCGGCATATATAATATTGGAAATAAAATAATCCCAACAATTGTTAAAATTAATATAAATAATATTATTCTTTTTTTATTCATACTTTATGCGCCTAACATGCGTTGTTTTGCCGACTTGTCTTACGCCAACAAAAACAATGGCTTTTCCCCCGCCTATTTTTCTCTTGATAATATTTTCTAATATTCTTGGATACATTTATTTTTTTTGAGCAATAATACAAAAAGTTATTATAATATCCAAAAGTTATAACCAAAAGTCATTACGATGCCCGTTAGTTACTTTCCCACATTATGCCTCGATTTCAACTCGTCGATAATATCCGATAATTCCACATCTTTTTCCGCAAGAAGAACGAGCAGGTGATAAATCAAATCCGACGTTTCATAAATGAAGTCGCTTCTGCTATTGTTTTTTGAAGCGATCACCGTTTCCACGGCTTCCTCCCCCACTTTCTGGGCAATTCTGTCGATTCCCTTTTTAAATAATTCCGCGGTGTAGGAGCCTTCAGGGCTGTGTATTTTCCGCTCTTTAATAAGAGAAAACAGATCCGCGATAAAAGAAATATCGTTTTTCCTTACTTCCTTAAAACACGAATAATTGCCCAAATGGCAGACCTCGCCCGCCGGATCCGCTTTTATAAGCAGAGTATCGTTATCACAGTCGGATGAAATTTCTTTAACAAACAAATAATTCCCCGACGTTTCCCCTTTTGTCCACAATCTGTTTTTACTTCTGCTGAAAAAAGTAACCTTTCCCAATTCCAAGGTTTTTTCGAGCGCTTCGCGATTCATAAATCCAACCATTAAAACCGCGCCTCCGTTATCGTCAATTATAACGGCGGGAATAAGTCCGTTCATTTTCGCAAAATTTATATTATCAACTTCTATCATAATCTAATTTCAACTCCGTTACTTTTCAAATATTTTTTCAATTCGGCGATTTCCAATTCTCTAAAATGAAATAGACTTGCAGCCAGGCAAGCGTCGCAATCCGTTAGATTGAACGCATCGAGAAAATGTTCTTTGGTTCCCGCCCCGCCGGAAGCGATAACCGGCACATTAACCGCTTCTCGAACAATTTTCAGCAGATTGATATCGAATCCGCTTTTAGTTCCGTCCTTATCCATCGAAGTAAGTAAAATTTCCCCCGCGCCGAATTCGACTACTTTTCTGCACCATTGAACGGCTTCCAATCCGGTTTCCTCTTTACCGCCTTTAACGAAAACTTTGTGAGAACCATTTATTAATTTAATGTCCACAGCCGCAACCACGGCTTGGGAACCGAATTTTTTGGAGGCTTCGGAAATTAAATGCGGCTTTTTAACCGCCGCCGTGTTAATCGCAATTTTATCCGCTCCGGCTTTGATAACGGCGTCCATATCCGGAATTTCAGAAATACCGCCGCCGACTGTAAACGGGATTCGGATAACCTGAGAAACACGTTCGACCAATGATATCAGTGTTTTTCGCTTCTCCTCGGTAGCCGTTATATCGAGAAAGACCAACTCGTCGGCTCCCTCGGCGTAATATCTCTCCGAAAGTTCGACCGCGTCGCCCGCGTCGCGCAGATCGATAAAATTCGTTCCTTTAACTACCTTACCGTCTTTTACGTCGAGGCACGGAATAATTCTTTTAGTCAGCAATTTTCTTCAACTCCTCTTCTTTAATATTTCCCTCGTAAATAGCTTTGCCGACAACGGCGGCGTACGCGCCAATCTTGTCGAGTTTTTCTATATCGCTCAGATTGCGAAGCCCGCCGGAAGCGATGAGATTCAAACCCTCGAATTGTTCGATCAATTTTCCGTATAAATCGAAAGCCGGGCCCATGTTCATTCCGTCCAAGCTGATATCCGTGCAGAGAAATTCGTCAATTCCCAATCGTGCGCATTTTTCAATATATTCAAACAAATTGATTCCCGAATTCTCAGTCCACCCTTTATATTTAATCTCTCCGTTCTGCGAATCCGCGGCTATTATAAATTTTTCCGTTCCGAATTGTTCTAAAAGCAGTTCGAACAACCGCCAATCGTTCAGCGGAAGCGAACCGAGAATAAGTTTATTAACGCCAAGCGAAAGCAGCCCGGCGGCGTCTTCATAAGTTCTGATTCCTCCGCCAAATTGAATCTCCATTTTAAGCCCCGAAGAGATAATTTTGAGAATATCCTTAACATTAAGATTCCCATCTTTGGAACCGATTAAATCGATAATATGGATTCTTTTAAATCCCAATCCTTTAAAATACGCGGCTTGCTCGGTTGGAGAATCTCCGTATATTTTTTTTGTTTCGTACTTCCCTTCCGAGAGCCGGACAACTTTATTGTCGATTATATCAATAGCCGGAATAACTAACATAATTCTATAAAATTACTTAAAACTTTAAGCCCCTGTTCAGCCGATTTCTCGGGGTGAAACTGAACGCCGTAAAAATTATTCCTATTTGCAGCCGCGGAAAATTTTGTTTGATATTCGCATACCGCTATTGTTTCTTCCATATACGGCACATAAAACGAATGGGCAAAATAAAAGTACGAACCGTCCGGAATGCCCGTAAACAAAGGCGTTTCCTTTACAATATCGACGGAATTCCATCCCATGTGTGGAACTCTTCCTTTTCCCGGATCGAACGCTTTAACATTTCCGCTCAAACAGCCGAGGCAGGAAGTATCGCTTTCCTCCGAATGATCGCAGAGAATTTGAAGTCCGAGACAAATTCCGAGCGTAGGTTTCTTCTGCATTTTAATCACATTCGATAAGTTCATTACAGAGAGTTTTCGCAGGGCAAAGGAGGCTTCCCCGACGCCGGGAATGATGATTTTATCAGCTTTCAAAACTTGAACTTCGGATTTTGTAACAATAAATTCGGCGCCGAGAGACTCAACGGCGTTTGCGACGGATTTCGTATTTCCCGCTCCGTAATCAATTATGGCAATCATAACACACCTTTTGTTGAAGGAAGACCGCTTTTGTTTCTCTCGTCAATTCTTAGAGCCTCATTCAGCGCTTTGGCGAACGCTTTAAATATCGACTCTATTTTATGATGCTCGTTCTTACCTTTTGCTCTAATGTAAATATTTGATTTCATGGAAATCGAAACCGCTCTGAAAAATTCCTCCGTTAATTCGGTAGGGAATTCTCCTATTTTCTCTCTTTCAAATTTAACTTTAAAATTAAGGAACGGGCGTCCGCCCAAATCGATTGCCGCTTTCGCGATGCAGTCGTCCATAGGAAGAAGGAAACCGTAGCGTTTTATTCCGGACTTATCTCCGAGAGCTTTCAGAAGCGTTTCTCCGAAAACGATTCCCGCGTCCTCAACCGTGTGGTGCTCGTCAACATTCAAATCGCCTTCAATTTTAAGCGAGAGATCAATATTCCCATGCCGGGCAATCTGTTCGAGCATGTGATCGAAAAATCCTATTCCCGTTTTAATTTCAGCTTTTCCGCTGCCGTCCAAATTCAAAACACAATTTATACTTGTTTCTTTCGTATCTCTCGATATTTCAGCGGTTCTGCTTGGTGAAATTTCACTTTTTATTTCCGATAAAAAATCGCTTCCTTTCCGAATAAAAACAGCGGAGTCTTCCTTGCCGGAAGTTGAAACGACAAAATCATACGAAGATTGCCCGCCGGGTAAAAACGTAATTCCCTCTCTCCGCAATATTTCCGGCAGTTCGGAATTATCAGAAATCCGCTGCGTTAAATAAAGATTGTATTTATTTTCAATCAAAAGCAGCAAACCGCGAATCAGATTTTTTATTTCGTATTCCGGGATGAATATTTTATTATCAATTAATATTTTTTTCATTTTATACCATTAGAAACCTTTGAATAACTGATAAATTGTCATTCTGATCCCGACGACTAAGTCGGGAGAAGAATCTCAATATGACAAAAGGAAGTTTCGCAAAGGCTTCTTTTATTCTAAGTTAATATATCATTTAACGCTTGTAAAAATAATTCATTTTCTTCTTTAGCGCCCACCGTAATTCGCAGACAGTTCGATAAATTCGGCTGAGCGCTTCTATCGCGAATAATTATTCCCCTTTTAATCAATCCTTCAAATAATTCATAATGTCCCGTGCATTTGAATAAAATATAATTCGCGTCGCTCGCGTACACTTTCTCAATTTTCGAATTTTTCTTTAACGCGGCGGCAATTCTCTCCCTTTCGCTAATAATACTTTTTACAAATTCATATTTTTTAGCTTTATTTTCCAAGGCGTCCAGCACAACTCTTGCCGTAAGTTTGTTCAAATTATACGGAGCTTTTACCTTGAATAAATAATTAATTATTTCGCTATCCGCAACTGCTATTCCGAACCGGACACCCGCTAAACCCCACGCTTTGCTGAATGTGCGGAGTAAAACAACGTTTCTTTTTTCATGAATATCATCGAGCAAAATACTCTCGTCCGAAAAATCGATATACGCCTGATCGACTATAACAATCCCTTTAAATCTACTCGCCAACTCCAGAATATCATTTTTATTTATGAGATTTCCGGTTGGATTGTTAGGCGAACAGATAAAAATCAATTTTACTCTTTCGTCAATTGAATTTTGTACCGCTTCAATATCAATTTGGAATTCCGAATTCAGTCCAACGGAAACCGTTTCAACATTGTTCACGTCGCAGGCGACTTTATACATTCCGTAAGTAGGCTCCAAAATACAAACCTTATCTGAGGCGGGTTCGCAGAATATGCGGATTAACAGATCGATCACTTCGTCCGAACCTACGCCGGCGAACAAATTATTTTTACCGACGTTTAAATACTCGGCTAATTTATCCCGCAATAAATTTTGGTTGGGGTCCGGATAACGGTTAAGTTCCAAATCATCATACGCCTCTACAACGCTGCCAAGCGGATTTTCGTTCGCGTCCATCAGAACGCCGGAAAGATAACTATCCCTTGCCGATGTATATGGTTTTAATTTCTTTATATTTTCTCTAACAAGAGAGCTAATATTCATCTTTCAACCTCACTTTAACCGCCTCGGCATGAGCTTGTAGACCCTCCGCTTCGGCAATATTCACAATAGTTTTCGATAATTTTTTCAATCCGGATTTACTTATACGCTGGAAAGTCGTGGCTTTCATAAATGAATTAACCGAAACTCCGCCGGAAGATTTAGCGAATCCCGAAGTTGGCAGAGTGTGGTTCGTTCCCGAAGCGTAATCTCCCGCGCTTTCGGGCGTATTCTCGCCGATAAATACCGATCCGGCGTTTGTAACTAATTTTTCAACGTCTTTATCGTTTCTCAAATTTATTATTAAATGTTCGGGAGCGTAAATATTTGAGAAATTAAAGGCTTGCTCAATATTTTCCGTGAGGACGACAAATGAATTATCGATCGACTTCTCGGCAAAACTTTTTCTTTCCATCGTTTCCAGCATAATTTCCACTTGCGAAATTACTTTATCCGCAAACTCCGGCGAATCGGTAACAAGAATAGATTGCGAATCCTCTCCGTGTTCCGCCTGAGATAGAAGATCTGCCGCAGCATATTCCGGATTTGCGAATTCATCCGCAATCAGAAGCACTTCGCTCGGGCCCGCCGGCATGTCGATGGACGCTTCGGCATACTCCCCGCTAACGAGCATTTTTGCGATAGTAACATATTGATTCCCCGGACCGAAAATTTTATCGACTTTCGGAAGTTCCTCAATGCCGAAAGCCATCGCGCCGATTGCCTGCGCTCCGCCAATCTTGTATAATTCCGTTATACCGCACAATTCTGCCGTGTAGAGAATAACCGGATTTAATTTATCCTCATGAGAAGGAGTGCATACAATTATTCTTTTGCAGCCGGCAATCTTCGCGGGAACGGCAAGCATCATCAATGTTGACGGAAGCGGAGCTGTACCGCCGGGCACATACAATCCGACATTTTCAATCGGCGAAAATCTCCTTTCGCAAATCACTCCCGAAGTTGTTTCAACCGAATAATTCTCCGGATACTGTCTCAAATGGAATTTATAAATATTGTCATGCGCATTTTTGAGTGCGGTCTTCAATTCTGCGGACAAACTTTCCCCGGCGGATTCTATCTCTTCCGGTCGGACTTTTAAGGCTGAAAGACGATTATCGTCGAATTTTGCTGCGTACTCCAAAACCGCGGAGGTTCCGCTTGATTTTATCCGTTCAAGGATTTCCCTCACAACTGCAAATTTGTCTTTATCCATCGAGGCGGGACGTTTGCATAATTCGTCAATTTCCGCCGCAGTCAAATTCTTATATTCAAATATTTTCATTTTATGCCCAACAAATCATTATAAAATTATATTCTCAATAGGAAGAACGAGAATGCCGGAGGCGCCGGCGTTTTTAAGATCGTCGGTAATGTCCCAAAACGTATCCGACGGAATTACCGCGTGAACGGCTACGGAGTCCGCTTCGGCAAGCGATAAAACTGTTGGACTGCTTAAAGAAGGAATTATTGTGATAACGCTTTCCAATTTTTCCTTAGGCACATTCATCATAATATATTTCGATTTTTTCGCGTTCAGAGCGGATTCAATTCTTTCGAGCAGAGACTTAAATTTGGGATACAACTCCTTGTCTAATTTCAAGTCTTTATTCTTAACAAGAATCGCTTCGGATTCAAGCACGGAAAATGATTTTTTCAATTTGTTCAATTTCAGCGTGTTGCCGGTGGATACCAGGTCGCAAATATAATCTGCAATTCCAAGTGAAGGAGCTATTTCCACGCTCCCGGATATTTCTATTACTTTCGCTTCAATTTCATTCTCTTTCAAATAATTCCCCAAAATATTCGGATAAGAAGTGGCGATAGTTTTTCCTTTTAATTCCGAAGGAGAATTTAATTCCTCATTTTCCCTCAAAGCAATCCGAAGCGTACACTTACCGAAACCGAGTTTTTTAATCAGTTTTACTTCGGCTTCTTTTTCGAGCAGAACATTTTCCCCCACTATTCCCAAATCCGCCACGCCGTCCTGAACGTACTCGGGAATGTCGTCGTCCCTTAGAAATAATATTTCTATCGGGAAATTCCTTGCCGACGTAATCAGTCTTTCTTTATAATTTTCGATCTCCAAACCGCAATTCCGTAGCAACTGCATCGATTTATCCGCCAGACGTCCTTTTTTCTGTATAGCCAATTTTAGTTTTCTTTCCATTATTTTTCTCCTTTAAAAACAAAAAACCCGGCGAGCGCCGGGTTAATTAAATAAAATTTTATATAGCTTTGCGGCGCTCAAATATGAGGTATTTTATGGTGACTGCCGCGATGTAAGTTTAATTTTTTCATAATCATTTTAATTTGGAGATCAAAGATAATGAAAACATCTGCAATGTCAATAAATTATTTTCTACTCAGTCATTCTGAGTTTCCAATAAAGCCATTTGCCTTTATTCAAAAAGAAAGTGACCGTACTATAATTTCTACTTTTCTCAAAATTTCAATAAGCCGTTTTTAGCCTATATCCGAACTTTTTAAAAGTGGTCATTGGCAGCGGAGCGAAGAATCCTTTTTGCTTTTGCTTAATAGATTTTTCGTCCCCCAAAACGAGACTCAGAATGACAACATTCCTCCGACTTTTGAAACAATTCAAAGGAACCAAATATACTCTTTAAAAAATTCATCATTCTGTCATTCTGACCCCGACGGCAGTCGGGGGAAGAATCTCTTCCGCCTTTCACTTAATAGATTCTTCGTCCCCAAGAGCGGGACTCAGAATGACAGTCCTTTTTATTCGCTGTCAATACAAAGAAAACAAACACACTTTTCAAAAACACCACTTCGTCTGAGGAGCGAAGCGACGAAGAATCTCCAGCGCTTTACAGCGAATACATTTGTTCGACAGATTGCTTCTTCCGGCAAAAAACGCCGGAGTCGCAATGACGGCTTTTTTCGACAGATTGCCTGTCTGCCGACAAGGCAGGCTGCTTCCGGCAAAAAACGCCGGAATCGCAATGACGGCTTTTTTCGGATTACTGTCCGCGAAACAAGCCCTTGTTTGTCGCGGAACGTCGCCGAAAGAATCCCCCTGACCACAGACACAAACCGTCATTCTGAGGAGCGAAGCGACGAAGAATCTCTCACGCTTTGCAGAAAATCACATTGTTCGATAGATTGCTTCGTTTCACTCGCAATGACAGGCTAATTCTGTCATTGCGAACGAGCAAAGCGAGTGAAGCAATCTGTTTTATTTATTCGGTTAATTCAATTATTCGTTTAACATGAGGTAAACAACGTGGCGCGGCAATCTGTGACTTTTTGTGTTAAATCATAGTGTTTGAGCTATTTGTACATTCTGTTCCACAGAACTTTATAATTCTTTTTATCGGAATCAATATTCTTCGCCGCGTAATCCGACTCAAGTATAATTTTAGACTCAATCAACGAATCAATGCGGTTTCCCGTTCTTTCGAAATAATTATCGGCAACATTAGCGCTGAAACCATCCAGCCAAATATTTAGTTCATTCGTCGAGTCGTTCATCAAAGAAACAACGAATACAAGTTCAATTTTACTCTGCGCGTCCGCTGTGCCCTGAAGGCAGTCGCCGGTTAAATATATTGCTTGAATTGAATATCTCTCCTTTTCAATTAATTGAACCGCCTTTTCAGCTGTATTAAGCCGCCATTGATTTTCATCAATCGGTTTTGCCGAAGCCGATTTGAATTTCGTAAACGAATTACGCTTTGAAGAAGGAGATAAAATAGCCATAGCTTCGTCAATTTCAGCGTTCATAAGGATTTTGCAGACCAATCCTCCGGTGGCTTTAGGCACGTCGATTACTTTTACGATATCTTCCAAATCGCCGTATTCCGGCAGAATTTTCTTCAAAATATTTTCCGATTTACCGAAAAAGTTTTCGTTGAATATTATTCCCTTTTCATCCGGATAAAGAGGCAGGTATCGTATTGAAGCTTCCGCCAGGTCTTGAAAAAAGTGCGTGCCGAATGATAAGTCGGGTAAATAATTGCCCTTCTTCTTTGCAACTTCAATTAAAACAGCAGTATTATTTATATCGGCATACGTAACGCTCACGCCCAATTTTATGTCGCCTCTGCTTCCCCATCTTCCAGGCCCGATTAAAACGAATTTCCTGCGCGGCAAAATTTTATTTAATTTTCCAACCACCTCGCCTACGGATTTAAGGACATCCATTGTGCCGATCTCGGAATACCTATCCGGTTCAATATAAACAATGTGGGAAATATCCGGCACTTTTCCGTTAGATACATATTTTTTAGCCGTAAATAATATTTTATCCACTGGAAAATCCGATGGAATTTTTGCCGGAGCGTTTTCGCCTTCGTAATGCTGCGGACGACACTGGAGTATGTAAAAATTTTTATTATCGTGAGCGAACTCAATATCCACGGGGGTTTTCATTTTCTCTTCTAAAACCTTCAGCACTTTGTTCATATTTTCAAGAAAATCGGTCCGAGAGAGGAGACCCTCAAAATTAGGAACTAAATCGTCGGGATTTATTTTATCGTCGAACTGCATTATCGGACGAAGCATATCCCCTTTAACCTGCGAAAATACGGAAGTAAATAAGGGGTAGTTATCCCCAATTTCTTCGAGCAGTTCTTTTATATCAATCGATTCAAATTCATTTGTTTCGAGATTTATCACGTCAACTTTTTTTGGGGAATACCTTATCATTTCATCGAATGTAATATTAACGCGCATGTTGGGCTGACCCGGAGCGACGAGTATCGGGTAATCGTCGCTTAGACGGTCAACCGCCCGCGTTCCTATTCCGGGAACGATACGGACTAATCCGTCGTTTCTTTTTATTCTCGGCGACCACCTGAATTCGTTGTTGCTGAAAGCCACGCCTGCGAATGCGGGTAAATAATATTTGCCGACTTTCGTTCCCACAACTTCTTGGATCATAATTCCCATCTCTTCGTGGAAATCAATCAATCCTCTTTCCGCGCGGTATTCAATCGGGTCGGGACCGAAAGTAGAAGCGTAAACTTCGGCGACGGCGTCGGTTAAAGCGGCAAGCCGTTCTTTTTTTGTGCCTTGATTGGCAAGGAAAAGACTTTTATATTTCCCGCTGAAAGCCGCGCCGACTTGGTCTTCCATTAAACTGGAACTGCGAACAATTAAAGGTCTATGCCCCAAGTCGTCTAAAGCAAAAGATAAGCCTTTAAGCATTTCCGGCGGGAATTCGGAACTTTTAAACATTTGGACTATCTGAGAATATTCGAGCCGCACTTCTTCAATATCTTTATATTTCTGTTCGTAAACCTCTTCCAAATCGTTATGATACATAAAAAACATGACGCCGTCGGAAGTAATATGCCAAGTTTTCGGCGTCCTTATTTTCATTTTTATGCCGTAATCTTTTGCCACCCTCGATAAAATATTTTTAGCCAGGAAAAGTCCGGCGCTTTTGCCTCCGAGTTTTCCGTGTGAAGTCGGCGGGAATACCATTTTATTAATTAAACGGTAGAAATCGGTAATCTTAACAAATTCCTTTGCAATATTGATAAATTGAATTTGGTCGGTAAAAAATCTTCTTAAAAGTGAAACTCTCAATCCCTTAACCGCCGACCGGCTCATCTGAAATTTTTCGGGCGCGAGGTGATAATATTTTCTTATAGCGTCGCTTATTTCCGTTAGGGAAGTATCCTGATTTTCGAGCACTTTTATTAATCCGCTGGTTCTATCCTCTCTAATCCAATCCTGTATTTTTGCGAGTAATTGTTCGGAAGGAATATTCTCCTCGGCAAGTCCAACAATAGCGCTGATATATTCGTCGTAATTATTGATTACTTTTTTTCGCAGCGGTTTGTTTTCGTCAACCGTAGTTTTGGTCCCCGAGGGTTTTAAATCGATGCTTGAAAGTTGAAGTAGTTTTTCCGCTCCCGGCACCCCGTCCCAAATAAGCTGGTGAAGTATTTTGCGAAGCAGTCTGATATAAAGATTTGGTTCGGTTTTTCTTATTATACCGAGCACAACTTTCCAACCGCCTTGAGCAATAACGCTTTCAGTCTGTTCGTTCTGACTCGACTCGCCGTGATATTCCCTTAACTTATACTGGAGTATGTAATGTCCGAGTCTATCGGCAACAGTCTGCAGCATCCTTAGTTCGGAATGCAAAAATGGTCCATGATCGGCTTCGGGAAATTCCATTTTGTAAAAAACGGTTATTGAACCGAGAGTTTCATTCTGGATATTAATCGGACAACTTATGAACCAGGGAGTTTCCGGGAAATTTTTCAGTCTGTATGTTTTATCTTCAAAAAGGATCTTTGAGTTAACCGATTGGTGGTGTTCAAATCCGGAAGGAAGTTCTTTTAAAATATCAATAAAAACATCGAAATAATTTTTATAACTTATTTTCAGCAATCTTTCAATCGAATAAAGGCATTCCATTTCCGTCCCGCAGGAGGCGAGACGATCAACAATATCGTTCAGTTTAGATTTGGAATTCATTATTACCTCAAAAAGATACAAACAAAGAATAAAATAATAATATGATATTTAAAGAAAAAGTCCGCTCGAAACAAATTCCGGCGGACTATTTGTATTGAGAGTTAAATCGCTGTTTTTTTCTGTTAAGATATTCGTGATAATTGCGAGTTAATTATTCGACGTTTGAAAAAGTTATTGAACAAAAAAGAGAAACATTGAACACAGATTTACCCGCCCGAGGCGGGTGAACGCTGATCGAACGGATTTACGCGGAGAGGAACAATTAAAAATTAGAAATTGAAAATGAAGAATGAAATCGGTTTGATAGTCATGATTTTAGGATTGTTGTTCGCAGAATGCTGTGCGGATGAATGGATGATTGGATGACCACTCAATCATACGTGCAGCTCACGGAGTCCTTTGGACGTTCTGCGAACAATCATCCAATCATCCAAAGTCCACTTTTGAGCGTAGTATCCATCCAATCGCCATCTTTCAGCAGCGTATCCGCAAAGCTCGCATCACAGACACTGTAACCTTTGGGAGAAATCAGCGGAAAATATAATTGTAAAAATTTAATTTCTACTTTTTAATTTTTAATTATTAAATCACGGTTTACCGCCATATGTAAATATGAACAATTTATTATACCCAGCCTCTATCCTTACTTGCTTCGGCAACTCTGCGTATTGCAATAACGTAAGCGGCGTCGCGCATATAAAGGTTTCGTTCTTTGGCTAATTTATAAACCGCGCCGAAAGCGGATGTCATTTTCAAATCGAGCCGTTCAAGAACTTCTTCCTTCGTCCAATAATAGTTCATATTGCTTTGAACCTGTTCAAAATAACTGCATGTAACGCCGCCGGCATTCGCCAAAAAATCTGGAATTACAAATATTCCTTTTTCTTGAATAACCTTGTCGGCGTCGGGAGTAGTAGGTCCGTTCGCTCCTTCGAGAAGTACTTTAACTTTATCGTTTATTAAACCGGCTGTATCTTTATTGATTTGATTTTCGAGAGCGCAGGGAATAAGAATATCGACTTCTTGTTTAATCCAATCGTCGCCGGGGAGTATTTCATAACCTAAATCTCTTGCTTTATCTTTATTTATCCCGCCGAATCTATCAGTAATTTTGAGTAATTCATCAACGTCAATTCCGTTCTCACGTTTAAAAGTATAGGCGCACTGGTCTTCCTGATCCCAAGAGGAAACGCAGATCACTTTTCCGCCGTATTCGGTATATTTTTTAACTGCGTAGCGGGCAACATTCCCAAAACCCTGAACAGCTGCAACAGTTTTACTAATATCAATTTCAAGATTCCTTAGCGCTTCGCGCAAAGTATAAATTACACCGTATCCGGTCGCTTCGGTTCTTCCCAAAGATCCGCCCATTCCAACCGGTTTGCCCGTAATAAAACCGGGGTTTTTGGAACCGTGAATAACTTCATATTCATCTAACATCCAAAGCATATGCTGTGCGTTGGTCATAACATCCGGAGCTGGAACATCGTTAAGAGGTCCAACATTTTTTGCCATTTGACGAACCCAGCCGCGGCTTATGCCTTCCTGTTCTCTGATGCTTAAATTGTGGGGATCGCAAATAACTCCTCCTTTGCCGCCGCCAAGCGGAATATCGACGACTGCGCATTTCCAAGTCATCCACATCGCCAGCGCACGAACCGTGTCGATTGTTTCCTGAGGATGGAATCTGATTCCTCCTTTAGACGGACCGCGGGCGTCGTTATGCTGCACTCTAAATCCGCGAAAAACTTTTACAT
>CAYNUJ010000076.1:12115-13884 GCA_964400095.1 uncultured Melioribacteraceae bacterium | reverse complement strand
AAAGCGGGACTCAATATGACAAAAGGAAGTTTCGCAAAGGCTTCTAATAGCATGATTATCCGAAGAACGCGGCGCGGATGATTGTACGTATGAAAGTAGTGTGAATTATTAATCGGAATTAAAAATGAGTTATAAGCAAAATGAACTTTTAGAATTGTTTGAGCTTCAGAAAAAAGCGAAGCTGAATATTTCCGCGTCCAATTATAAAGCGCGGAAGGAAAAACTCCGCCGGCTGCTGAAGCAAATACTTCAATATAGCGGCGAAATAACAAAAGCGATTTATAGCGATTTCCAAAAATCGGCGGACGAGACTCGCGTTACGGAAATAATTCCCGTTACAATCGAACTCCGTTACGTGATCCGGAACTTGAAAAAATGGATGAAGCCGAAAAAGGTATTTCCTCCGCTGCAATTTCTCGGTTCGCGGAATAAAATCATTTATCGTCCTAAAGGTAATTGCTTAATTATCTCTCCATGGAATTATCCGTTTTTACTGGCGGTTGGACCTGTGGTTTCTGCAATTGCGGCGGGCAATACGGTAATATTAAAACCGGCTGAAAGAACGCCCAACACTTCCGCGCTGCTAAAGAAAATGCTGGAAGAAATATTTGATAAAGAGGAACTCGCGGTTGTGGAAGGGGACAAAGAAGTATCGCGGCAATTGCTCGAACTTCCTTTCGATCACATCTTTTTTACCGGAGGAACCGAAATAGGGAAAATAATAATGACCGCCGCGGCGAAAAACCTCACTTCCGTTACGCTTGAGCTTGGGGGCAAATCGCCCGTTATTATTGAACGATCCGCGGATATCGATTTAGCGGCAAAGCGCGTCGCTTGGGGAAAGTTTATCAATTCCGGTCAAACTTGCATCGCGCCGGATTATATTCTTACCGACGCCGAAACAATTGACGAAGTTAAAGAAAAGATTAAAACTTTTGCGCAAACATATTTCGCGGACAATAGCGATTTGCCTTACACCGGTATTGTTGACGGAAAGCATAAAGCAAAACTCGACGGACTTCTAAACGACGCCGCGGCAAAAGGCGCGCGTGTAGAGAAATTAAACGAATTTAACAGTCCCGATAAAATCGATCCGGTAATTTTAACCGGCATAGATGAAAGCGCGGCAATTTTGAACGAAGAAATTTTCGGTCCCATTCTTCCGCTGATTCCATTTTCGTCCGAAGATGAGTTATTCGATATTATCGACGGGAACCCTAATCCTCTGTCGCTCTATATTTTCAGCCGGAACAATAAATTTGTTAAAAGAGCGGTCGAAAGAGTAAATACCGGCAGCGTTGTAGTAAACGATACCGTTCTTCATTTTGCCGATTATAAATTGCCGTTTGGCGGAGTGCGTCAAAGCGGAATAGGCAGATCGCACGGATTTTACGGTTTCCGCGCGTTTTCCAACGAAACGGCTTTTTTTAAACAGCCCCGCTTTTCAGTCATCGGACTGCTTTATCCGCCGTACAACAATTTCAAAAGAAGAATAATAGATATTACGGAGAAGTATTTGTGAGTTTTTATTAACCAAATAGGTTAATAAAATTGTGAGTATATTTTATATTAGTTATATTAGCAAAGAAAATAAATGATAATGTATTTTAAAACAAAAAAGTTGAAAAAGAAATTCAACGATTTTAATTCCCTTTCCCGTTCGTACGGAAAAAGACAAGCGAATAAAATTATTCAAAGGATGAATGAATTAAAAGCCGCCGAAACATTAAATGATATTCTCTTTTTACCTTCAGCGCGATTACACAAAT
>CAYNUJ010000076.1:0-12015 GCA_964400095.1 uncultured Melioribacteraceae bacterium | reverse complement strand
GACAGGCGGAATTATCAAGAAGAACCGGCTTACATACAAAAACAATAAATGAAATCATTAAAGGTAAAAAGCCGATCACTCCGACGACAGCATTAAAGTTATCGCTAGTTTTCGGTATGTCTGAAAATTTCTGGAATAACTTACAAAAAAATTACGACGAAACAGTAAAGCGGCTGGAATTGGAAAATGAACTTGAAAAGAACAAAACTCTTGCCGCTAAATTTACAGCTTATAACGACTTAGCAAAAATAGGCGCGCTTCCTTATGCAAGAGACAGAAAAGAAAAAGCAAAGAATTTGCTTAAATTTTTCGGTATTGCCTCTTTTATTTATTTAGATAATCTCTATTCACTAAAGAATTATGTCTTTAGGAAAAGTACCGCAGGGGAACTTTCTAAAGAAAACCTTTTGCTGTGGTTGCGTTTAGGGGAAATTGAAGCGAATAAAATTGAAACAAAGTCTTTTGACGCGGGCAAGTTAAGAAATCTTTTGCTGGAAATTAAAAAGTTAAGTTTATTAAATCCAAAAGTTTATTCGAAGAAACTAATTGAAGTATTATCGGAATGTGGAGTTGCCCTTGTTTTTCTACCTTACTTGAAAAATACATTTGTTAACGGCGCCTCAAAATGGTCGCGCAAAGATAAAGCCGCTATTTTTCTTACTCCGAGAAATAGTTGGGAAGATATACTTTGGTTTACTTTGTTCCACGAGTTAGGACATATTTTAAAGCATCGCAAAAAAACGGAATTTATTTCATTCTGGGACGAAAGGCTGATTGCAGAAGATGAATACAAGCGAATGGAAAAAGAAGCGGATAAATTCGCATCCAATATTTTAATTGATAAAAATATGTGGCGATATTTTTTACAAACTAATAATTTTACTCAATCTGAAATTATAAAATTTTCAAAACAAGTATCGGTTAATCCCGGCATTGTAGCCGGAAGACTTGCAAAACTGACAGGAGATTGGGCAAAATTCAGAAGGTTTCGCGATCAGGTTATTTTAAAATAGTTTGTGAAAAGTAGGCTGAACAGTCAACTTCCCCAACACGATTGGGCGGAAGCGGAAAGAATTGTGCAAGAGATTATGAGGGATTGGGGAGTGAGTTAGTTCTTTTTGAACGCTCCTTTAATCATCTTTGTGAATTTTATCGGAATATCGTCAAAATCAATGCAGTTTTTTATCTGTCGAAGTAGGCTGTCTTCTACTAAATCCAATAGTTTAATATTTGATTCAAACATTTCGTAGTAATTATAAAGACAAGGACGCGAAAGCATTATACTTGTATGCTTCTTAATAAACGAAAGCGCTCCGGGCGCCAAAACAAATTTGCCTATTCTTTTATTGCAACCTACTCTAACAATATCCATTCTATGTTCGGTATTCATCACAAGACATACAATTTGGTCGTCATCATAATTTGCCGGAGACATAGCGATAAAATATTTAGGTTTTTTAACTCCCTCTCTACTGCTTTGAAAATCTAAAAACGTCTGTCCAATTTCAAAGTCTGCCATCTAGCATAAGTTCTTTTTGCAATGTAAACCTTTCGCTAATTGTCGCGCGATCTAATTCTTCATTTCCATCCAATATAAGGAAATAATCGATCGGTTTGAAAAAGCCTTCCTTCTCTTTTACAATATCCCATGGAGAACCTTTCCAATGCGAAATTTTTGTCATATCGGCAGCCGAAGCATATTCATAGATTTCAGCAATTTGCTCTAAAGTTTCTAATTCTTTTGGGGAAAACCAGTCTAAATCAACTTTTTTATTCTTGAGAACAACCTTAAATCTTTTGTACTTATCCAGTGGGTCGATATTTTCATCCTCTATAATGGCAATTTCCCCTTTCAAAAATTCCGGGATGTCGTCGTTTTTAATTGCCTCATAAAGTTCTTCCGGCACCGGACCGAAAGGATAGGAGAAATAATCAAACCCTGTTATTGAATATCCGGTTTTTTTGAAGTGTTCGAAATCTGCAAAATAGAGCAGTTTAAAAAGTTTCGTTCTTCCAACATTTCGTGTTTTATTAACGAAAAATTTGATTTCATTCAGTATTTTATGTTGAGTGGGTTTCATTGTAATATTATTATCGTGAAAAATAATTTAAAATTAAGATTTAGACAAGAGAAATCGTTGATATAAGAAATTATAGGCAGATCAGAGTTTTGTTTAATGTTAAACTCAGCAGAGAATGTAATAGTTCCCCAAATTAAAAATGTTCTCTTAGAAATAAGGATTTTTTATTATATTTATTTTAAAAAATGGAGTGGTTATGATTAAACCGAGCGAATTAATCATTAATGGGTCAGACCCTTTTGGAAATGACAAATTGAAAAGAGAAAATATCTGCTCTAATCTAACTAAGGTTTTAACAAAAATTCGTGAACCTTTTGTTATGTGTGTTAATTCCTCATGGGGGAATGGCAAGACAACAATGGTAAAAATGTGGCAAAAAGATCTCCAGAGGAAAGGATATCAAACTATTTTTCTGAATGCTTGGGAGAATGATTATTTTGATGATGCATTTGTCAGTTTAATCGGTGAATTACATAATTACATTACAGAGAAATCCCCAAAGAGAAAAAATAAGAGAGTTAATGAATATTTTAATTCGACAAAGAAAAACTTAGCCGATCTTCTGAAAAACAGTCCTTCAATATTGGGGAAAACCGCATTATACAAATTAATGGGTAAAGATACTACTGAGATGGTTCTCGAAAAGCTCAATGATAAAAGCGAGGGAATCTCAGAAGATTATTTACTGCAATATTCACAACGTAAAAATAGCATCAAAAAATTAAAGACTAGTTTACAAAAATTGATAAATGAATTAATACGGTCGAGGAAAGGGAATGAAAAACCACTTTTCTTTTTCATCGATGAACTTGATAGATGCAAACCGACTTTTGCTATAGAATTATTGGAAATTGCTAAACATTTTTTCGATATAAAGGGAATAATATATATTCTTTCTCTTGACCTTGATCAACTTAGCAATTCTATTAAAGCAGTTTATGGGCAAAGATTTGATGCTCGTGGATACCTAAGAAGGTTTGTCGATCTGACGTTTAACTTGCCTAAGGATGATCTTGAGGATTTCCATTCTGAAATAATAGACCAAACCGGATTAAGCGAATTAAGAGATGAGGGTAGGTTAGATTATGATGAGATAACCCAAATGATGGAAGTCATAAAATATTTTTCAAACAATTTCAAACTCTCACTTCGAGAGCAACAAAAAATATTTATTCAGTTAGCAATTATTTCTCATATGGTTAATAAAAAGTTTTCGCTATATCCAATTCTTATAACTACTCTACTAATAATAAAATCTAAAAGACCGGATTTATACTATAAGTTTTCTCATAAAGAAATTGAAGCTGATAAAATTCTCGATTACCTTGAGAATCACAGTGTTGATAATGTACCTGTTCCTATAATTCAATATTTAGTTGGTATATCCAGTAAAGAGTTTATCAAAAAATATATTGATGAGTTAAAAGAGAAAATAAATAAAATGGATAGTTTGCCTGGTTATAAGGATAATGATTACTCTTGGGGATTGTCTGATATACCCAGATTTTTAGATTCGCTTCCCCTAAATCCAGTAAGGGATATTATATTTAAGCGCGTTGATTTCGTGGCTCCATTTCAGATATAAAAAAGATATATTCAATTAATGATTCTGAGAATATTAGTTAAATAATATGTCAACCGACCGGCGGCAACAAAAAGTGATTTGTTGCAGTTTTGTTCGCAGTTTGTTGCGATGCGGTTGTGTAAATATGAATATTGCTCTATAAATAATCGAGTTAATTCAATACCTATTAATCTCCCATTTTCTTTTATAACGAAGTCTATTGTTGAAGAATTTTCATTCTGTATTGCCGTCAGTGCAATGCCGTTTATTTCTAAAAATTTATTAAGCCAAAGACGTTCTTCCTCTTTTTTAATTCTTTCTTTGTTGTTTTTATATATTTTGACCATTGTGTTAATCTCCAAAATACTTTTTTCTTTCTTCTTCAAAGTTTGCAGGTAAATCTTTTTGATACTTCCAGTAATCGGTAATTTGCTTTACTTCTTTTATCGAAATGAATCCGCAATCTATCATTAATTTCATAAGTTGCAGCGTGGAATAAACAGTAACTCCAAATTCTTTACATGTTTTTTTCATGCTAGTATCGTCTGTTACCAAGGGGATACCCAACTGCACTGCTGTAGAAATACAGTAAATATCAACTCTTGAAAGTCCCAGTTCTCGATCGTGCTGGTATGACCAAATAAATTCGTATGTATGTTCGATTTCATTTTTATCTTGTCGAGATAGTTGTAGTCTCTTCTTTCGGTTATCGATGTATTCCTTTTCTTTTGCCCAATAAAACTTAGTTGTTAATCTTTGATTTTTCCCAAACTCCTCTTCAAATCTTTTATGAATATAAAGCGTGTATTGTTCCTTTCCGAACGGCGCTCCTAAGAGCGGGCGGATAGACTGCGCTAATCTTAAATAAGCGTTTGTATCCAATAATATTTTACTTTGAGGCATTTATTATGTGACTACATATTTCTTTTGCGTCGATTAAAGAAATGTTGAGAGTTTGCTGCACAAACCCCTCCCTGAGTCCCTTTTTTTTATTGTACTCCGATAATAAATCAAAAAATATTGTGCCGAATATTTGTTTTGATTTATTGATATATTTTTCGGCTTCTATTTCAGCCGTACCGAATATTGTGCTGCTTACCGGTTCAAATTTTTTATTGAAATTAGTTACCGCGCCGTGGAAAGATCTTCCAAAAATTATTTTTGGTAAATTCTCTTTTTCCGCGAATTTATCAATCTCCTTCTGTATCGTTACCGGAGAAATAACAAGTTCTTTAGCTGTTTCCAATATCGAATTAATTCTGACTCCTATAGTTCCGAACCGTTTAAGCTCAATATATTTATCTTTTGCCAAGTTTTGTGGAAAAAGGAAAGCGCCCGCAAAATTATCGGCGAATTTCTCTCCTGCATTTTCGGATAATTTCGGCGTTAAAACATGCCCTAATTCATGAACCAGCCAAAATTTAAAATCAAAAATACTTGTATCGAGATTTACATAAACCCAGGTAGTTTGACTTTTGGGGAGATAAATATGCAAAGCGTTTTCATGCGCTTTTTTATTCCCCAGCAAAACGGGAATTATGATTACGTTCAGAGAATTCAGCAGTTGAATTATTTCCGTAAATTCAATCTTGGAGCTGTTCAAATTAAATTTTTCTTTGATTATGGCCGCTGCTTCTTGAATATATTTGTAATTATTTTTTGCATTTTTTAGTTCGGGCGGTTTAATCATCATTGAAGTTGGCAAATATTTTACTAATTTTTCCAGCGCGTATCCCGTCTGTTTTGCCCTGAGTATATGTTCGTTCGTTGTTTTTGCGCCGCGTACTTTTCTAAACGCAACAACAGGTTCGTTTTGTTTGTCATGTCCTATTATTTCCGAATAATTCAGCTTTAGAAGTTTGCTTAATTGCAACAGCTTAGCGGGTTTAGGTGTAGATTTATTATTGAGCCATTGGGACACCGCCTCCCTGCTTACGCCTAGCTCCTTACTTAAGGAAGATTGGTTGTATCCGTATTCACCAAGCTTTTCTTTAACTAGGTTAGAATTTAATTTTTTCATACAGCAATAGTACGAGTTCTATTTTGAAATGTCAAGAATTGTCAAGTTTTTAATATATCGATTTATTTGGTTTTCATAAAGATGGTTTTTTGCCGAGATTACTCCAAAAATGGAAACTAAAAACTTTTGTACATTAAGTCCCTTTATATTTAAATTGCCTCTATTGTTTTACGAAATAGGTAAATATGGATAACACAAAAAAGGGTTTCGGAACCGCTCCGGTATTTTTCACTTCGATATCAACAATACTCGGCGCGATTTTATTTCTACGGTTTGGATACGCCGTCGGGAGCGTTGGGTTTTGGGGCGTAATTGCCATTATCTTAATCGGTCATCTCGTTACAATTCCAACGGCGCTTGCTATAAGCGAAATAGCTACAAACGAAAAAGTTAAAGGCGGTGGAGAGTATTTTATTATTTCCCGCTCTTTCGGATTAAATATAGGCGCAACAATCGGTATTGCTTTATTTTTGTCTCAAACAATAAGCATAGCATTCTATATCATTGCTTTTACCGAAGCGTTTAATCCGCTCTTCAATTATATACATTTGCATTACGGCATACTTCTTCCGAAGCAGATAATAAGCGTTCCGGCGCTGCTGCTTCTCGGCATTCTTATACTTAAAAAAGGAGCGTCTATCGGAGTTAAACTTCTCTACATAGTTGTTGCGGTATTGTTCCTTTCCCTTTTATTTTTCTTTCTCGGTTCGCCGATAGAAGGATACACACATTCGGGAAATTTATTTTCGGATTCATTCCGCAATTCGGGGCAGCTATTTGTCGTTTTCGCAATAATTTTTCCCGCTTTTACCGGAATGACCGCCGGAGTCGGATTATCCGGCGATTTGAAGGACCCGAAAAAATCTATTCCGATGGGAACTATTGTAGGTACGGTCAGCGGAATGATTGTTTACTTTTTCATTACGTATAAATTGAACGTTTCAGCTCCCCCAAGCGAATTGACAGGCGATCAATTGATAATGAGCAGAATCGCGCTGTTCGGCAGCGTTCTTATTCCCCTCGGACTTGCGGCGTCAACCATGTCGTCTGCAATCGGTTCCATATTAGTCGCTCCCCGAACTCTTCAAGCTCTCAGCCGGGATCATGCTTTCCCTTCCAATCGGGTTAACAAATGGCTTGCAAAGGGAATTGGGGAAATGGGCGAACCGCTTAACGCTACTGTTGTTGCCGGAATAATAGCTCTTGTTTTTGTTCTTCTCGGCGACGTAAATGCCGTTGCTTCCGTCATAACTATGTTTTTTATGGTAACTTACGGTTCAATTTGTTTGATTTCCTTTCTCTATCATTTCGGATCGGACCCTTCTTACCGTCCAACGTTTAAATCCAAGTGGTATATTTCCGCGCTTGGATTTATCCTCTCAACGTGGCTGATGTTCAAAATAAGCGCTTCATACGCGTTTGCAGCTTTTTTTGTAATGACAATTATTTATTTTGTCGTTAATTACTATCATAAAGAAAGAGGCGGTTTGGAAACAATTTTTCAAGGAGCCATCTATCAATTCAGCCGTCGTCTCAGTGTTTTTACTCAGAAAGCAAAAAAGAAAGACCAAAGCTGGCGTCCCTCGGCAATTTGCGTTTCCTCGGATACATTCCAAAGGGATAAAGCTATTCATCTGCTTAGCTGGATTTCATACAGATACGGATTCGGTACTTACATTCATTTAATCAACGGATATTACTCGAAAGAAAAGCGCGAAGAGTCTGAAGTAATATTAAAAAAATTATTGGATAAAATATCATATGTAAAAGGAGATATTTATATTGATACAATTATCTCCCCTTCGTTTACTTCGGCTATCGCGCAGGCTGTTCAGCTTCCAAGTCCATCCGGAATGGAAAATAATATGGTCATTTTCGAATTCGATAAAAAGGATCCGTCCAACTTACCGCAAATTCTGGAGAATATATCTTTAGTTCAAGCCGGTAAGTTTGATGTTGGTATTCTAAGCTCTTCATCAAGGAACACGCAGTTTGAGAACGGAATTCACGTCTGGATTAAAAACTGGGATACCGATAATGCCAATTTGATGATTCTGCTCAGTTATATTATTCTCGGTCATCCCGTGTGGAAAAACGGTTACATTAAAATTTTCAGCGCTTGTCCTGAGGGTAAATATCTCGAGGAAATGACAAATCTGAAAGAACTCGTGCAATCTGGAAGGCTGCCGATTTCGGATAAAAATATTGAAGTAATTGAATTGAAGGGCGGAATTCCGATGAAGGATTTGATTAACGAAAAATCGTCGGAAGCGGCTTTAACAATTATCGGATTTAAAGAAGAACTAATTAAACACGAAGGAAATAAATATTTCCAAGGTTACGACGATGTCGGCGACATACTCTTTATTGACGCCGAGGGATTTAAAAAATTATAACTAATTTTAATGAAATCTATTGATAAAAAGAGATTTTAATTTCCGTTTACAACTAACGAATCTCAATCTTCAATCTATGCCTTGCAATAAAGTTGAATTTTGATTATTTATGGAATATCGTTAAGTTATAATCGGAAAAAATAATCTTTTATAAACTATGACTGTAATATTCTCTAAAAAATGCGAACTCGCCATACAGGCGGTTCTATTCTTATCTATTAAAAAGAATAAACTGATATTTAACGCTATAGAAATAGCAAAAGAGCTTAAAGTTCCCAAGGAATTCGTATCTAAAATGCTTCAGATATTAACTGACAGCGGAATTGTAGGTTCAAAAAAAGGAAGGAACGGCGGATTTTATCTTGCCAAGCGCCCCAGCCAGATTAGATTGGTTGAAATAGTGGAAGCTATTGACGGGCTGGATGTATTCAAGAAATGCGTTCTCGGATTTCCCGGATGCTCGGACGATAAACCCTGCCCCGTTCATTCCAGTTGGGGTAAAATTAGGGACGACGCTCATAAAATGCTGAGCGAAGAAACTCTTGAACAGTTGAAAGAAAAAACCGTTAAAAAGATTTTATCTTTGTAAATCACTTGTTTTGAAACAAATTCTTATCATCGCAAAAAAGAATTCGCACAAAAATTAATTTCTAATTTAACTCAACAATAATTTCAAGTCCGACTAATATTAAAAAAGCCGAACTCAATATAATGAATCCGGCTCCTGTAAGAATAATTCTAATAACTTATTTGTGGTTTCGCCTCATCTGTTCGGCTGATTCTTTAATCTCCGCCAAATCTCTAACCATTTCGCTCCACCCGTACCACATGGAATAATCCGGGCTGTTATGGAAAGCGCCTTGGAAAGTTCTCATACGGTGTTCCAAGAACATTACGAATAACTTTTGTTCGACTACCGTCGGCGCATCGTGGAATGTAAGCACAAGAGGATATTCGTAAGGATAAGCTTCCGGTTTTTCGATTATTTTATCCTTATAAAGTCCGGCAACAATGTCGATAGCCTGCGCCATAAGTCTGTCGGCTTCTTTAATCATATTATCGCCTTTCTCTAATTCTTTAACCGCATAATTTTTCGCGTGGCAGTTTGAACAGATTTCAATCATTTTATCTCTTTCAGTCTGCCAGGCTTCCTGCGTTAATCTCGCAACGTCTGCCGCTTTAACAACATTCAATAAATCAGTCGGTTTTCCTTCTGGGTCAAGAACTCCGAGAGCTTTGAGAATAGTCGCTCTGTCGCTTGCCCATTGCTTATCTTCGGGCATAGGCAGCCTCACGGCGAGAAATCCCCACGCGGTTCTAACTTCGTGATTCCCTTCCGGCATGTGACAAGTTTGACATGTAGGCGCGGCGGAATCTTCCGGTAAAATACCGGCTCTTTTCAATTCGTAGCGCACGCCGTGCTTGCTGGATGAATACATCTCCCATTGAGGATGGTCGAAACCCATATGGCATGTTTTACACGCTTCAGGTTCGCGGGCTTCTTTAACGGAAAAAGTATGGCGAGTGTGGCAAGCGTCGCACGAAGCGTTGCCATATGTGTTGCCGCCGTCTTTAAGCTTTTTGAGATCGGCTTCGGATTTAAGCCCAATCTTATGACAGCCGCCGCAGCCTTTCATACCTTCAATTTGAGCCATCGGCTGCATGTGAGTCATGGGCATAGCATTCATAGCCGCCAAGGCAATTGAGTGTTTCCCTTTTTTATATTGCTCTACTTGTGTATCGTGACATGCGGCGCAAGTTTCCGGAGTTGGCAGTTCCGCCAAATTGACATTTTCCGCGGTGTTATGCTTATCGCCATGACAAACGGAACAATCAATCTCATTTTCAAAGTGCTTGCTCGCTTGCCAATCCTTCACAATGTTAGGGGTTACATTTGTGTGGCATTCAATGCAGGTTTGCGCTGAAACGACTTGAACCAAAACAAATAGAACAAAAACTGAAAAAAGCAGCTTTCTTATCATAGTCTCTCCTTTATTAGTTATTAAGAACAATTATTCTTGTTTCAATATAAATTGTTTTTATCCAATTTGTCAACGAATTAATAATTAATAAATTTTAATAATTCAATACTGTTATTTTGTTAATAAAAGCGATAATTTTAATAGCAGAATAAAAATTCTTAATAAACTTATTTCCGGTTAAATGATTAATAAAAACCCCGAAAAGCCGATACAGAAATATAGAGTTGCCATTCAGATTTTGTTTGCTGCAATATCCGTATGGATTGGAATAGAATTTTACCTTTTCGTTAGTTGGCTGGAATCCGGTGGAACCGCGGCGTTTTATTCGCGTCCGCCCGGAGTTGAAGGATTTTTACCTATCAGCTCGATGATGAGCGTCTATTATTTTTTTCTAACCGGCGAAATCCATATGGCTCATCCTGCCGGATTTTTTATTTTTATCGGTATTTTGACTGTCTCTCTTATTTTTGGAAAATCCTTCTGCAGCTGGATGTGTCCGATAGGATTTATTTCTGAATCTATCGCGGACTTCTCCGAAAATATTCAGCGAAAACTATTCAAAAGAACGCTTAAAATTCCAAAATTTTTAGATGTTCCTCTGCGCGGATTAAAATATTTGATTCTATTCTTTTTTGTTTACGCAATATTTTTTGCAATGACTTCGGAAGCTTTAAAAGCTTTTCTCGACAGCCCTTTTAATATTATGTCGGATGTGAAAATGTGGTATTTTTTCGCTAATATATCAGAATTCGCATTGATTGTAATTTCCGCTCTATTTATTCTCTCAATAATTTTCAGAAATTTCTGGTGCAGATATTTATGCCCCTACGGCGCGCTGCTGGGTTTGTTTTCTATCCTCAGCCCTAATAAAATTAGCCGCGTTCCTAAAAATTGTATTGACTGCGGTTTATGCGCGAAAGCTTGTCCTTCGGGAATTAAAGTTGATGAGATTACCACCGTTGTCTCCGACGAATGCTCTACCTGTATGAGCTGCGTGGATGTATGTCCGGCAGCCGGAGCGCTCGAATTAAAAAATTTAATGGCAAATAGAAGCGTAAATAAAAAATATCTTGCAAAATGGATATTGGGTCTTTATTTTGCGGCAGTAGGATTAGGAATTCTAACCGGTTACTGGCAAAGCGGCGTTAGTCAAATTCAATATCTGCAATATTATAAGGTTCTCAATCAATTAGGTCACCCGCGAAACGCCGGGGAAATAAAAAAGTTTAACGAAAGAATTAAAAACAAAAATAACAAACTATTTGAGGAGTGATTATGAGAAAATTATTAATTCCCTTGTCCGTTCTATTCTTAATGGCTGCGTTTTCAGTAAATGCGCAGAACCAAGCGGTTGCGGGAAAGTGTATGACCTGCCATAAGGAAAAAAGTCCGGGTCTTTACAAGCAGTGGTATTCTTCCAAGCATTCGGATCACAACGTAACTTGCATAAGCTGCCACGGAGCCGATAAAAAAGAGAAAGATGCATTTCTTCACGAGGGCGCTTATATTGCCACGCTTGTTACGCCAAAAGACTGCGGAAAATGTCATACAAAAGAAGCCGAAGAGGTTGACGCGTCGTATCACGCTACCGCGGGATTGATACTCGAATCGAATGACGCATATTTAGCTCATGTAGGCGGCGGCGCTCCGGTTGCTACGGTAGGATGCGAAAGCTGCCACGGAACCAAAGTTATTATCGATCCGGATTCGCCGAATAAACTCTCTAAAAAATCATGGCCGAACAGCGGCATAGGACGCTTAAATCCGGACGGTTCGAAAGGTTCGTGCAACGCGTGCCACACACGCCATTCATTTTCAAAAGCTCAAGCTCGTCAGCCCGAAGCGTGTTCCAAATGCCATCTGGGACCGGATCATCCCCAGAAAGAAATTTACGAAGAGAGCAAACACGGCAACGCCTACTTTACGCATAAAGATGAAATGAATCTGGATTCGGATAGCTGGGTTGTGGGTG
>CAYNUJ010000075.1:11884-14248 GCA_964400095.1 uncultured Melioribacteraceae bacterium | reverse complement strand
ATTGATAATTTGGAGATATGAATTGCCAAATGCAAAATTTTGAAATCGGAAAATAATTCCACTATCTTTGTCCGTGTAAATAGAATAAATCGATTACAATTATGATAAAACCAAGCAAAATATTTTTTTTCGCATCCGTTATTTTTATATTGGGATGTGAGCAATCCAAGTATTACAGCGCGGGGGAAACCGTTAAAATTGAAGTAAAGGAAGATGTGGAACCCTTGGCTGTAATAACTCCCGATTCGGTTAAAACAGTAAATGTGGCAATATCAACTATGATATCGCCGAAGCGGACATTTTTTCTGTATGAAAATTTGTTGAAATATATTGAAAAGAAGCTGGGCGTGAAAATTCAGTTGAAACAAAGAAAAACTTACAAGGAAGTAAACGATATGATGCAAGACGGGAGATTGGATTTTGCCTACGTCTGCTCCGGCGCTTATGTTGTCGGTAAAAGAGAATTCCCGCTCGGAATATTAGCCGCCCCAAAAATTAATAATAGAACTTACTATCAGGCTTATATTATTGTGAACAAAAATTCCGCAATAAATAATTTTAGCGAACTCAAAGGGAAATCTTTCGCGTTTTCCGATCCTTTATCAAATACCGGTTACAAGTATGCGCTAAAACTTCTGACAGAGATGGGGTATTCGCCTGAAAATTATTTTTCAAAAACTATTTTTACTTATGCGCATGATTATTCCATACAGATGGTTGCACGAAACTTAGTAAGCGGCGCCACAGTTGACGGCTTAGTTTACGATTACCTTTTAGATAAAGAACCGGAAAGGTTGAAAAACGTAAAAGTAATACACAAATCTCCGTTCTACGGCATTCCGCCTTTTGTTTACGCTCCTAATGCCGATAAGCAACTGATCGCTAACGTTCAAAAAGTCTTAATCAATATGGATAAAGATCCCGAAGGCAGAGAGATACTTCACGACCTCCATATTGAAGCCTTTGAAATTGTAAAACCCGAAATTTATAATTCATTAGAGTCGTTCAATTGAAAAGTAATATAAGCAATTTTTACCTTCCGCTTTTCTGGAAATTTTCTATTGCAATTGTATTTATTGTTCTAACTTTCGGCAGTATAAATGCATACTTAATATTTCAGGATATTCAGCGATCGCTGGAGCGGGAATCGGAGAAACGGGCTTTAAATATCGGCAAGACGCTTGCCGGTCAAACTGAAACTCCTTTGTTATTTGAAGATTACGTGGAAGTTCAAAGATTAATTGACGATGTAAGAAATTTCGATTCAACAGTTATCTACATTTTTATTACTAATAAAAACGGAAATCTGATAGCGGGAAGTTATGACTATCGAGTTAACAAACAATTAATATCGGCTAATAAAGTTCGCTTTGATGATAAGGTCAACAGTGTATATGTCGATTTGAAAGACCCTCTCGGCGAGAAAAAAATATTAGATATAGCTCTGCCGATATTAGGGAACGAACTCGGCACGCTTCGCATTGGAATTTCCGAGGAAAGAATTACACGGGATGTTTATAAGACCGTATCCGGTTTCTGGATTATGGTTGGATTCTTTCTTTTCGTCGGTATTATCGGCGCTCTTTTATTTTCTCTTTTTATAACAAAACCGATTAATTCTATCGAGGAAATTGCCGATAACCTTAGTTTGGAAACAATAGCCGAAGAATCCCTTCCGGCAATTAAAATAAGACAAAAGATGTTCGGACTTTTTCCATTTTTATTCAGAGCGACAGACGAAATTGATTTGCTGACCGATAAATTTAACGATATGATAAAACGTCTGCAGAAAACATATTCCGAGTTGGAGCAGGCGCAGAAAAAATTGATTGAATCGGAAAAATTAGCTAGTATCGGCAGCCTCTCGGCGGGCATCGCTCATGAAATAAATAATCCTATTTCCGGAATTCAAAACGCAATCGGGAGAATTCTTATTCACCCGGACAATAAAGAACAGAATATTAAATATTTAAATTTGATAAATCAGGCTATCAATCGCATTGAACATGTCGTTAAAGGTCTCCTCGGTTTTGCCAGAAAAGAAGTATATTCGTTCGAATATATTTCGGCAAAAAAATTATTCGAAGAGATTGATGTGCTTATCAAATCAAAACTTGAAGCAAATAGCATAACTTTCGAAAAATTTATCGAACCCGGAATTAATTCAATATATTGCAGCCCGAATCATTTTCAGCAGGTACTGATCAATTTAATTCTCAATTCCATTGACGCGATAAATGAAAAAGGGGCGGGAGACGGTAGAATTATTGTTTCATTGAAGATGCATAATTCGGAGATTAAGCTTTCAATTGAAGATAACGGTTCCGGAATTAAAAAAGAAAATCTTCAAAACGTATTTGAACC
>CAYNUJ010000075.1:10048-11784 GCA_964400095.1 uncultured Melioribacteraceae bacterium | reverse complement strand
CGCGGTTGAAGAAATTAAGGAATCTATTAAAATTGTCGCGGCTTCCAATTCAACCGTTTTAATTACAGGGGAAACCGGCACGGGAAAGGAATTGATAGCTAACATCATTCAATATTCAAGCGAAAGAAGGCACAAGCCTTTAGTAAAAGTGAGCTGCGCAATTTTATCTCGCGATATTTTCGAATCCGAATTGTTCGGACATACCAAAGGCGCTTTTACCGGAGCCGAAAAAGATAGAAAGGGAAGATTCGAGGAAGCCAACGGAGGAACAATTTATTTAGACGATATCGACGACGTTCCGCTCGAACTGCAGGTTAAACTTTTACGCGTTCTGCAGGAAAACGAGATAGAGCGTTTGGGAACTAATAATCCGATCAAAGTTGACGTGCGGGTAATAGCATCAACAAAGAAAGACCTCCGTAAACTTTGCGCCGAAGGCAAATTCCGCGAGGATCTTTTTTACAGATTGAATGTCTTTCCCATTCATCTGCCTCCTTTGAGGGAGCGTAAAGAGGATATTCCGCAGCTATTCAGAAAATTCCTGGAGATGCATTCCTCAAAGCCTTTCGGCATCCCTCATTTAGTAACTGATGTTTTGAAGAATTACAATTGGCCCGGCAACACTCGCGAACTGAAAAATTTAGCCGAACGATGCTGCCTTCTTAGCAAAGGAGGCGATATTAATCTGCAGCACCTTCCTAAGGAAATACGCTTTGCTTCAATCGAAAAAGTTCAAACTGACAACTCGTCCTCAATTCCTCTGCCTGAAATAGTTAGTCAAGTTGAAATAAATTCTATAAAAAAAGCTTTGGATGTAACAAAAGGCAACAAAAATAAAGCGGCGGAATTGCTCGGCATTCCCATTTCTACTCTCCGCTCTAAGATAGAAAAATATAATTTATAACCAATTTCACCCCGAACAATAAACGAGAAATCGTGTTTTAAACGATTTTTCGTTCCAATCTTGAAAAAAATATCCACTTTGAAATAAGCCTTAAAAGCCGAAAAACAACTATTCTCTGCAGTTCTTGTTTTGGCATTAGTATTGCTTATTCCAATGGTATTAATAATTAGCGAGGAAGAAATGCCAAACTTAGGATTCCCGGAAATACTGATTATCGTGCTTGGAATATTGTTTTTATTCGGCGGTAAAAAGTTGCCGGATATTGCAAAAAATTTTGGAAGAGGTATTAAAGAATTCCGAAAGGAAATTAAATCAATAAAAGAAACAGTTGAACCATTAAAAAAGGAGTTGTAGTCATGAAAAAACTTTATGCTGTTATTCTCGTGTTATTTATTGCAACAAGCGGTTTGTTTGCCCAAGGCAAAGTAACCGGCAAAACTTATTTCGATTTCACTTATAATCCTGATGGAACGCCGACAAACGAGTTCGAAATTCACCGTGTTTACATCGGTTATAAGGCTAATTTGACAGAGAATATTTCCTACAAAGTTACCACAGACGTTGGTAGATTTAATACCGGAAAAGACGACAGAATGAGCGCGTATCTGAAATATGCCCAAATTAAATGGAAAACTGAATACGGCGCTTTCGTTTTCGGTTTACAATCGATGAACATATTTAATTTGCAGGAACACAACTGGGGTTATCGTTTTGTTGAAAAATCCCCTATGGATTTATATAAATGGGCGAGTTCCGCTGATTTAGGTATCGGGTATTTCAATAAATTTGCAGGCAAATTAAATTTCAACGCCATTGTTTCTAACGGCGGCGG
>CAYNUJ010000075.1:8216-9948 GCA_964400095.1 uncultured Melioribacteraceae bacterium | reverse complement strand
AAAAACATAATTTCGGCGTATGCAAATTATGCGGTTAACAAAGAATTTGATATCTTTGCAAGAGTAGATAGTTACGATCCTAATTCCGATATTGACAATGACGGCTCAACTTACGTTATTGGCGGTTTCACATATAAACCGGGCAAAGGTCTTTATATTGCTCCGAATATCCGTTATACCAGTCCGCAATCCGGAGATGCAACTACGCTTTACAAATTAAACTTTCAATTTAAAATATAAATAGAGAGGAAACCATGGCAGAAGAAAAAATTATATCAACGGAAGAGACGGAAAACTCGGGCTGCGACAGAGAAGAAATTGATAGGAGCGGCTTTCTAAAAAAAGTCGGCGCCGGAATTTTTGCGTCTCTTCTTCTGCCGGGAGTAATGAGCGATAAATTTAACTTATTAGCCAAAGAAACGATTGATAAGTTGAATTTACCTCAACTGCCTCCGGTTAGAGAAGGCGAAGACTTAATCATAAAAATGATGAGAGACCTTCAAACTGCATTGAAAAAACCGATGGAAAAAAGAAAATGGGCGATGGTTATCGACCTTCGTAAGTGCGTCGGATGTCACTCGTGTACTATTAGCTGCGTGGCTGAAAACAAATTAGGACCGGGCACGGTTTACAGACCTGTTTTAGAAGAAGAAATAGGAGTGTATCCCAATGTAAGAGAAAGATTTATCCCGCGTCCCTGTATGCAGTGCGAAAAACCGCCTTGTACGGATGTATGCCCGGTTGGCGCAACGTGGAAAAGAGCCGACGGCATTGTGGAAATTGATTACGAGCAGTGCATCGGGTGTCGTTACTGTTTAACGGCTTGTCCTTATTCGGCGAGAACTTTCGATACGGGTAGATATTATAACGACGATTCTCCCGTTCAAGAACCGTTTATGGGAAAAGAAAACGCGGAATTATACGAAAGAAAAGCCGCGTATGATTATGGTAAAGAATGGCGCCGAGAGGATGGAGAATCTCCGGTTGGCAACGCAAGAAAATGTCATTTTTGCCTTCACAGAATTGAAAAAGGTTTACTCCCAAGCTGCGTGATAAGCTGTATTGGCAGGGCTACTTTTTTCGGCGACGCAAACGATAAAAATAGTTTGATTGCCGAATTGATCGGTCAGGCGAATATTATGAATCTCAAAGAAGAGATGGGAACTAAACCTAAAGTTCATTATTTATTGTAGGAGGAGAATAGGATGAAAAAAGAAAGAACATTTAGCGACGCCTTTTTCTGGGGAATAACGATCTTGGCGTTAATTTTCGGATTATATGGTATCTACGATAGATTATTAAATGGACATGTTAACGCAGATTACGGTTCCTATATTCCCTGGGGTTTATGGGTCGCCGGATACATTTATTTAATCGGTCTTTCAGCGGGAGCTTTTTTAATGTCGGCTTTGGTTTATGTTTTCGATGTTAAAGTATTGGAAAAAGTCGGTAAAATCGCTTTGTTAACCGCCTTATCAACTTTAATTGCGGCTATGTTGTCAATTTGGCTTGACCTTGGTCATCTCGGACGTGTTTGGAGAATGATTGTGCACACAAATTTTGGTTCCGTAATGGGATGGATGGCATGGCTGTACGGATTGTATTTTCTTTTACTTCTTTCCGAATTCTGGTTTGCGCTAAGAAAAGACTTGGTAAATAGTTCCTCGGAAGGTGGATTGAAAGGGAAATTATGTAATTTCTTAACGTTCGGCGTTAAAGATATATCCGAAGA
>CAYNUJ010000075.1:6739-8116 GCA_964400095.1 uncultured Melioribacteraceae bacterium | reverse complement strand
GAATCCGAAAGCCTTAAATTAGTTCTTTTCGGTAATTTCTGGTGGGTTTTCTGGTTCGTTCACGTTGGAGTTGGAATTATTTTACCCGCTATCTTGCTGCTGACCGGATTTAATTCTCCGCGCCGGATAGCGATGGCTGGTTTTGCAATTGCGTTCACTTTTATATCCGTGAGACTAAATATTGTCGTTCCCGGATTAGCGGTTCCTGAATTAGAAGGATTAAGACGGGCGTTTACAGGCCCGGGTTTGACTTTTGAGTATTTCCCGAGTTTGATGGAATGGGCGGTACTAATATTTAATATTGGCATCGGCGCCTTAATATTCTTACTCGGCGTTAAATATCTGCCTGTTTCAAATGCAAACAATGCTAAAGAGGTGTGACATGAAAACTAAAGGAAATAAAATGAATGAAAATAATGTGAATGGAAATAACGGCGGTTTTTCGCGCCGGGATTTTCTTAAAACTTCCGCCTTCCTCGGAGGCGCGGCTGCTTTTGCCGGGTGTTCGGCATCCGGGTTGAACAAGTCGGGCGAGCTTGCCGATTATGAATTAAACGATTCGGATCACGTAATTTATTCGGTTTGTTTGCAGTGTCATACGGATTGCCCGATAAAAGTAAAAATAGATAACGGAGTGATTTCAAAAATAGACGGCAACCCTTATTCAACGCAAACGCTTAATCCGCAAATTCCATACGGAACGGATATAGACAACGGAGCTAAGATTGACGGCGCTATATGCCCGAAAGGACAATCCGGCATTCAAACGCTTTACGATCCTTACAGATTGGTAAAAGTGATAAAAAGAGCCGGTAAAAGGGGCGAAAACAAATGGAAAATTATCCCATTCGATCAGGCGATTAACGAAATAGTAAATGGCGGAAAGTTATTTGCCGACGTACCCGGCGAAGAAAATAGAATTGTAACGGGTCTTAGGGATTTATACAAATTAACCGACGCAAAACTCACAAAACTTATGGCGGCTGACGCTAAAAACGTCGCCAAAGGAAAAATGACTATTGAAGCGTTTAAGAAAAAATACGCCAAACATTTGAGCGCATTAATAGACCCTGATCATCCCGACTTCGGACCGAAAAATAATCAGTTTGTTTTTCAAGCCGGAAGAATTGAACACGGCAGAAAGGAATTTGCAAAGCGCTGGTTGAACGGCGGTTTCGGAAGCATAAACTGGTTCGAGCATACGTCAATCTGCGAACAGTCTCACCATATTGCCTACAGCCAAATGACAAACAAGTATTTTGGCGGCGGCAAATGGGGCAAAGGGAAACATCACATGAAACCGGATCTCTATAATTCCGAGTTTGTGATTTTCTTCGGAACCGGCGCTGTGGAAGCTAACTTCGGACCTCCTTACCT
>CAYNUJ010000075.1:2966-6639 GCA_964400095.1 uncultured Melioribacteraceae bacterium | reverse complement strand
GCGTTCCAATTAATCAAGGAATATGCCTTCGGCAAAACCGTTGAAGAATGGGTCGATGAATGCGGTCTTAGGTTAAAAGACGTTATTGCCATTACTAAGGAATTTGTTAAGCATGGCAAAAAATCAGTCGCCGAATTATACCGCGGTCCCGTTCAGCATACATCCGGTTATTATAACGCTCAAGCGGTAATTACGCTTAATATGCTGGTAGGCAACGCCGATTGGAAAGGCGGCTTATCAGCGGGCGGCGGACATTTGCACGAGGACGGCTCCAAACCGGGCAATGTTTTTCCGGTAGTGAAGAAAATGCACCCGGGCAAATTAACCGCTTTCGGTCACAGAATAAATAGAGAAAAATCTCATTATGAACAGAGCACTTTATTCAGAGAAGAAGGATATCCCGCTAAAAGACCATGGTTCCCACATACGGGTAATGTTTATCAGGAAATAATTCCTTCGGCTCAGGACGGATATCCGTACAGAATAAAAGCGTTATATACACATAAAGGCACTCCGGTTCTTTCTTCTCCGGCTGGAGATAGAATGATAAAAGCGCTGTTGGATTTTGAAGCGATACCACTTTATTTTGCTTCGGACATTGTGATTGGCGAAACTTCAATGTATGCAGATTATATTTTTCCTGATAAAGCTATTTGGGAACGATGGGGAACTCCTCATACTACGCCTGCGTGTCCGATTACTTCTTCCAAAGTACGGCAGCCTGCAGTTGAACCGTTCACGGAAAAAGTTAAAGTCTTTGGCGAAACTATGTATTGCTCAATGGAAGCCACGATGCTGGCAATTGCCGAAAAACTCGGTCTCCCGGGTTTCGGCAAAAACGGTTTTGCCCCTGGTATGGATTTAATTCATGATCACGATTTCTTCCTTAAACTTGTGGCAAATTACGCTTCGGGCGATAAACCCGGGCAGATGGCGCCGGATGCGGACAGAAATGAGATAGCCACTTTCAGAGCTGCAAGAAAGCATCTCTCGAATATTACTTTCGACGAAAAGAAATGGGCTGACGCCGTTGTTACCGCGGACGGAAAAAACATGTGGAAAAAAGTAATCTATGTTCTGAACAGAGGCGGCGTTTGGGAAGACTTTTCGAAATATACAAACAGCGGGGATAAGATTCCGCATCAATTCAAAAATATGTTCAGCTTGTATATCGAAAATGTCGCTTCTTCAAGGCATCCTTTTACCGGCGAAAGATTTTCCGGTATTGGGCTGTTCGAACCGGTAAGAAAATATGACGGTAAAGCTTTAAGCCAAGACGGATTCGACCTCCATTTAATAACTTATAAAGATATCGTCGGCGGTCAATCCAGAACGCTCCCAACCGATTATTGGTTAAGCTCGGTAATGCCGGAAAACTTCATTTTTATCAATACCGATACGGCGAAATTCTTGAATGTTGAAGACGGCGAAACAGTGCGGCTGACTTCTCCGACAAATATGGAAGGCGTTTGGAATCTCGGCAACGGTATTAAAAAACCTGTTGAAGGCAAAATAAGAGTCAGACAGGGAATGAGACCTGGAGTGATAGCCGTTTCCTGGCATTACGGTCATTGGGCTTATGGAAGCTCGGATGTAGTCGTTGACGGCGCCGTAATTAAAGGCGAAGCCAAACGCGCTTCGGGACTTTGCCCTAATTCCGTTATGCACGCGGATCCCGTACTGAAAAATGTTACTTTACAGGATTTAATCGGCGGCTCTGCTTCTTACTATGATTCAAAAGTGAAAATAGTTAAATTGCAGTAGTTCTTTTATTTATTTATCTCCGAGTTTAGTCTGCCTAAGTCTTAATGATATGGCGCTAAAACCGATAGGGTTAGCAGGGAAACCGGTTAGCCTGCCGATTTGCCGCTGAATATAAGCGGTTTGCAAAGGAGACGGAAATAATTAAGCAATAAATAAACCCCGTTCTCCAAAGAGTTCGGGGTTTTTTATTTTTAAATTACAATGAAAGGAGAAGATGATGGCAATACCAAAACGTTACAAGATGTTCAAAGAAAAATATTCCGATGTCGCGAACGCTTACGAAGCGATGGGCGACGCGGTTCATAACGCCGGACCGTTGGACGATAAAACGAGAGCTTTAATTAAAATTGCAGTCTCCACAGGAGCGAGATTAGAAGGCGCCGTGCATTCACATACGCGAAAAGCCTTGAAAGCCGGGTGTTCCGCCGACGAAATACGCCACGTTGTAATGCTTAGTCTGCCAACGGTAGGTCTGCCTTCTATGATGGCCGCTTTAAGCTGGGTGGACGATATTCTTGAGGATAAAGAATAATGTTAATTACTCTGGTTAAACTTTTTATTTCATTCTTAAAAGTCGGCTCCTTTTCATTCGGAGGAGCTTATTCACTTTTGCCTTTGATAGAAAGAGAAGCTGTCGTTAACAACGGATGGCTTACTCACGATGAATTTTTAAAAGTCCTGGGGATGGTGGAAGTGTTCCCCGGCGCAATATCAATTAAGTACGCAACTTACGTCGGATACAAAGCCGCCGGCGTTCTCGGAGCTGTAGCGGCAAACTTGGGTAATTTAATAATGCCGGCAACTATTATAATGCTCGCGGCTTATTTTTATACGGCTTACGAAAAAAATGAATTAGTGATGAAAGCATTCCGCGGAATTAAATATGCCGTGATTGGATTAGTTGCGGCGCTGATCTATCAATACGGGGCAAAAAACTTTGAAGACGTAAAGGGAATAATCATTATTCTTCTCGCGTTCGCTTTAGTGTTTTTCTTAAAACTTCATCCTGCATATGTAGTTATTATCGGCGGAGTTATAGCGTTGGCGTTATTATGAAATTAATTGACCGATTCGGCAGAGTTCACGATTATTTGCGCATTTCTTTAACGGATAAGTGCAACTACAACTGCATTTATTGTAATCCGAATAATTTAACGGATGAAACCCATAGGAACGATCTGCTTTCATTTGAAGAATTACTTAGATTGATTGAGTTTTTTGCTAAGGAATTGGAATTCAAAAAATTCCGTTTTACCGGCGGGGAACCGTTGATAAGAAAAGGAATAATGGAATTTTTCGAAAAACTGAGCGTTCTAAAAAATAAATATGGATTTTCCACGGGACTCACAACCAACGGTTCGCTGCTGAAAGGGAAAGCAAGAAAACTCAAAGAATTGGGTCTTGATTATTTAAACATAAGTTTGGATAGTCTTAACACCCAAAAATTCCATATGATAACTAAAAACGACGAATTGAATAGAATTCTAAAAGTAATTGATGAGAGCATAGTCTCCGGTTTTTCTCCTCTGAAAGTGAACGCGGTAGTTATTAAAGGAATCAATGATAATGAAATAATGAATTTTGTTGAGTACTTCAAAGAAAAAGAAGTGAATTTGAGATTTATCGAATTCATGCCCTTCGGAAGCAACGAGTGGGAAAGGAACGGGTTCGTCAGCTACAAAGAGATACGGCAAAAGGTAGAAGAAAAGTTTGATCTGATAAAACTGCCGGCTGAACCGAACGCGGTGGCAAAAGATTATCAAATGATTTCATATCCGCTAAAAGTCAGTTTTATCAGTTCAATATCGGAGCATTTTTGCTCCGCCTGCAATAGAGTGAGAATATCTTCAACCGGCAATTTCAGATTGTGTTTATTCTCCGAAGGGGAACACGGGCTTAATTTCAGAGA
>CAYNUJ010000075.1:0-2866 GCA_964400095.1 uncultured Melioribacteraceae bacterium | reverse complement strand
GAACTGTTCGAGAAAATTAAACTGAACGATTTAGCCAAAGGCGATGTTTTAACAGTTGCAAAAATCGCCGGAATTCAAGGCGGTAAAAAAACAAGCGAACTTATTCCGTTATGCCATAACATTTTTATTTCAAAACTTGATGTTGATTTAAGTTTAAACGAGGAAAACAAAACGGTTGAAATCCGCTCATTAGCCAAAACGGAAGGAAAAACGGGGATTGAGATGGAAGTTTTAACCGCGGTCGGTATTGCCGCGCTGACGGTTTACGATATGTGTAAAGCCGTCGATAAATCAATAATAATAGAGGAAATAAAACTATTGAAAAAAACCGGCGGCAAAAGCGGCGATTACTTAAGATAGTTTAGCAAATAGAAAGGAGAAAGATCATGAAAGTGATGGAAGAAAACATAGATATAAAAGAAATAACAAAAATTAAAGATTCTTCCGAAGGCAGAATTCTCGCTATTTCGGTAAGCCAAAAGAAAGGTACGTTGAAAAAAAATGTTCCCTCGGCAAAGTTGATAAAAGACTGGGGAATTGAGGGGGACGCCCATGCGGGTAAGTGGATCCGTCAGGTAAGTTTCCTCGCGACGGAGTCGATAGACAGAATGAGAGAAGGCGGATTGCCGGGTTTGCGTCCGGGCGCTTTTGCAGAAAATATTACTACTGAATTTATCAATATTCCGAAATTGAAAATTGGCACGAGAGTTAAAATTGGCAGCCAAGCGGAATTAGAGATAACGAAAATCGGCAAAGAATGCCACGACAGATGCGCTATTTACGCGCAAGTGGGCGACTGCGTTATGCCGAGGGAAGGAATATTCGCCGTAGTGATTAATTCCGGCGAAATTAAAGTTGACGATAAAATTATAATTGAAAATTAAGGAACAGTAATGATAAGTTACGCCGAAGCTTTTGAATTAATCGAAAAGGAATTTAATGATTTACCGGTTGGAACCGAAGTAATACCGATTGAAGAAGCAGGAGGAAGGACAACGGCGGAGAATATTTTTGCCGACGTGAATCTCCCTCCGTTCGATAATTCCGCGATAGATGGGATAGCGGTTAAATTTAACGAAAATATCAGATCGTGGAAATTAAACGGGGAAATATCCGCAGGTAATTTCCGCAGCGTTGAAATAGACGAGAATACGGCTTTAAGCATAATGACCGGAGCGAAAATTCCGGATGATTGCGATACCGCTATCAAACTTGAAGATTATGATATAAACGGCAATATTGTAACTATCCGCGAAGGAATTAAAATTAAAAAGGGAATGAATATCCGTCCGAAAGCAAGCGACGCGGCTATCGGCGAAATTGTGATTCCCGAAAAAACTTTTTTATGCGCGAGAAATATTGCCGCCGCCGCATCATGCGGTAAAACGGAAATAAGAGTATTGAAAAAATTGAAATTTGCCGTCCTGGCTACCGGCGACGAACTGGTTCCCGTTAATGAAAAACCGGAAGGCGATAAAATAAGAACGTCGAATAATTACGGTTTGGTTTCCGGCGTTGCAGCGATGAATCAGATAGGCGTTAACTACGGCGTGGTAAACGATGATTACGAAGCGACGGAAAATAAAATAATCGAAATGTTCGAAAGCGACGCCGATGTAATATTGACAACCGGCGGTGTTTCAGTTGGGAAGTACGATTTTGTGAAAGATATTTTTATGGAACTCGGCGTTAAAGAAATATTCTGGCGGGCGTATATTAAGCCGGGTAAACCGGCGTTCTTCGGTAAGTTTCAGAAGGAGGGGAGAACAAAATTGGTATTCGGTCTCCCGGGTAATCCTGTTTCCTGTTTGGTTAATTTTGAAGTTTATATTAAACCGAATATAATTGAAAAATACGGAATGCCCATGCAGTTGAGATTAAGAGCGGAGCTGCTGAACGATGTGAGAAAAAAAGACGGCAAGCGGCATTTTGTAAGAGCCGAACTGATGAGAAAGAAGAATAAGTATTTTGTAACTTCGCACGTTTCGCAGTCATCCGGAAATCTTGCGGGGTTCGGCAGAGCGAATTGTTTGATTGAGTTGGACGAAGATATTAGAAATCCGAAAAAAGGGGATAAGGTTGAATGTATTCTGATGTGACGGGAATAATATTAGCGGGCGGCAAAAGCACGCGGATGGGGCGGAATAAATCTCTGCTTAATTTAAATGGGAAAACCGTAATTGAAGGCGTTGTCGATTTGATGAAATCTCTCTTTCGAGATGTTATACTGATTACAAACACTCCCGAAGAATACGAATTCATTCGACTTCCAAAGTACAGAGATGTTTACGAATATAAAGGGCCTTTAGCGGGAATTCATTCGGGATTGCTCCATTCCGAAACCGAGCGGAATTTCATCATCTCCTGCGATATCCCGCTGATGAAAGCCGAAATGATCCGCTACATCGTAAATTACAAAACCGAGCGTCCCGTAACTGTCTGCCGCGCCGACGGGTTCATTCAGCAGTTAGCGGGACTATATTCCAAATCAGTTCTGCCGGAAGCGGAAAAATCGTTAAAAAATTATGAAACGGAATTACGGGGAGTGCATCAAACCAAGAGAAGATGTAAAGTTCTTTCGCTCCTCGATACCGTAGGCGCTGAAATAATTAACGCCGAAGAACTTGATCTTTACGACGAATATTTATTTTTTAATATGAATAGACCGGATGATTATGAAAAAATTACGGCAAAGCTCGCACAAGTTAAATCTACTTAATATCCTCCTCATTTTTTTTGCTTTAGTCCCGATTTTACCGGCTCAGGATTCCGGAATTCCAAAGGAAGTAATGAAAACATTTAAATCGAATTTCCCTGGAACGGAAATAATAGACGGAGAATATGAAGCCGAAACTGATTGTTATAT
>CAYNUJ010000074.1:11132-14409 GCA_964400095.1 uncultured Melioribacteraceae bacterium | reverse complement strand
TCTTAGTTCTAAATTATTTGGGCGGTAATTTTTTATCTAATATCGATAAAACTAGGCATCAAGATATGTATGGGGCAATTTCACTCGTTAATCAGCAAGGTTATTTTCTTAAGTCCGAACGTAATGGCGGAAAAGAATACGACCTTAATTATAAAAGAGGGAAACAAATAGCTTTTGGTAAATATTATCCCGACGAATGGAAATTTATGAACGCTTCAGATAATGGGAAAATTCTAACGCATAACGGCTTGTTTATTTACGAAACATTAACGGCGGAAGAAATAAGCCCTTTGATTATTAATATGTCCGAAACACCGGTTTGGAAATTTATTTCACATATACAACAAGAACATATCAATGAACAATTAATAGATTACAAGGAATTAGTAATTGGAATTGACTTATTACTTTTTATTATTATTTTCATCTTTACTGTTAATTATCATCGTTTTGATAAGCGCAGAAAACAACATCAAAATAAAATTAAGCAAAGCGAGTTAAAATTCCGCTCCATTATTGATCGCGCAGGCGATGCTATGCTTATAAGCGATTTGGAAGGAAACATAGTCGATTCTAATAAACAGGCTTGCAAGAGTTTAGGTTATTCAAAAGATGAGTTGATTGGAATGAATGTAGCCGATCTTGACCCGGTTTTCGTAGAAAATGACCACATGAACACTGTTTGGAATAAATTTGAACTTGGTAAATCGATTACATTTGAGACAATACATAAACGAAAAGACGGTTCAATATTTCCGGTCGAAATAAGTACAGGTTTGATTGAAATAGGGAATACACGGTACGTACTCGGTTTTGCCCGCGATATAACCGAGCGCAAGGAAGCGGAAGAAAAATTGAATCAGTATCTTGACGCTCTTAATGATGCACAGAAATTAGGCAAATTAGGATTTTATGAGCGAAATGTTGTTACTAACGAGGGTTTCTGGTCGGACGGATTATATGAAATATTTGGTTTTGAACCCGGCGAAGTTCCCGCCCTTCAGGAATCTTTTCTCAAGATAGTTCATCCCGATGATTTAGCTCTTGTAAAGAAGGGTATTCAAGGATCTCTGAAAAATCATCAACCGTCTGATATTATTCATCGCGTAATTCGTAAAGACGGAGAAATACGATTTATGCGTGCAATTTGCAATTTTGTTTACGACGAAAACGATAAACCGTTACTGCACAGAGGCACTTTCACCGATATTACCGAGCAGGAAAAGCAAAAAAAGGTTGAAAAGATTTTATCCCATATTACGGAAGACGCAATCAACACCGATAGTATTTCCGATTTTATTGAAAAAGTTCATTCGCATATAAAAACATTAATTGACGCGCCGAATTTAAGCGTCGCGTTATACGATGAAGAAACTGATGAATTTTCATTCCCTTATTATATAGATGAAAAAGGAGCGACAGAGAAATTTCCGCGAAAGAAATTAACCGGCGGTTGTAACGATTACGTTAGACGGACGGCGAAACCCCTTTTTGCGGACAAAGAACATTTTGAGGAATTGCAAAACGCCGGCGAATTAAAACTAATCGGCGAAAAATCCGAAATATGGGTCGGCGTTCCGTTAATTACGTCGTCCGGCGTTATCGGAGTGTTGGCTATTCAGCATTATACTAATCGCAACGCATACACTCGCGGCGATTTGGACTTACTGAATACGATATCGACTAATGTAGCCAGAGTAATCGAAAGGCAGCAATTATTCAATCAAATTCAGCAGAGCGAAAAACATTTCCGCGAACTTTTCGATTTTTCGCCCTCCGGTATTTTAATAAAAGACGCCGAAGGAATAATTATCGACGTGAATAAAACGTATTGCCGTAATAGCGATTTTGCGAAAAATGAACTGATTGGCAGCCATGTAAGCATTGTTACTAAAGACGCCAATAAAGAGGAAATAAATAATAATATACAAAAAGTTTTAAACGGAGAAACGCTCGAACAGGAAGTAGCTTACCTTAACAAAGACGGCAGTTATAGAATTTCAAAACTGCTAGAGACTAAAATTACTTTACCAAATGGCAAGTCAGGAATACTATCAGTTGCTGATGATATTACGGAATTAAGAAATGCGGAAAAAATTCTGCAGCAGAGCGAAGAAAAATATAGAAATCTTATCGAATCATCTATTTTTGGAATTGTTATTCATACAAATGGAATTGTTAAATATGCAAACAACGCAGCTAAAAAAATCATGGAAGGGTCTTCAATCGATGAATTGTATGGGAAAAATGTTTTGGATTTTGTCCATCCGGATTTCATAAATATTGTAAAAAAAAGAATGGCTGTTGTGAGAGATAGCTCAAAGGTATCGGAATCTATTGAAGAAAAATTTTATACATTAAAGGGAAATATTATTGACGTTGAAGTTGTTTCAATTCCTATTATTTATGAAGGAGAAAAAAGCAGCCAAGTTATTTTTTATGATATAACCGAACGGGAAAAAGCAAAAGAAGAACTGATTGAAAAAGAAAATTACGTTCGGTCGGTTTTTTGCAATATTCATGAAAATATTTTTATAATGAATAAGGATTATGAAATTGTCGACGTCAACAGAAAAGTTTTACTGGAATCCGATTATACAAAAGAAGAAGTAATCGGCAAGCACTGTTATGAAATTTCACATAAGAACGATAAGCCCTGCGATTTGTATGGCGAAAATTGTTATTTGAAAGTTGTATTTGAAACCGGCAGTCCGGTAAATTACAAACACGTTCATATTGGTAAAAGCGGCAGTGAAAAATACGTGGATATTATGATGTCTCCGTTAAAAGACACAAACGGGATAGTTGTACAGGTAATTGAAGCTATGAGAGACGTAACGGACATTATAGAAGCAGAACGGGAAATGCACAAGAGTGAGGTAAAATTCAGGCAGCTTTTCGAAAACAATATTGCGGGAGTTTTTGAAACTTCGATTGAAGGCGAAATTATTATGTGCAACAATAGATTCGCTGAAATTTACGGTTATGAAAGCGCCGAAGAGCTAATTGGAGAAAATGCAATTGTGTTATATGTTACCAATAAATCAAGGGAAGAATTCATTGCGAATTTACGCAAGGAAAAAGTTTTATTGGCGCACGAATATGAGATGAAAAAGAAAAACGGCGAAACTATTTGGATATTGGAAAATTCCGTTTTACTTGATTCCGGCAATATTTACGGAACCGAAATTGACATTACTGAACGAAAACTCGCACTAAACGAACTAAAAGAAAGCGAAGAAAAATTTAAACTTATTTTCAATAGCGCAAACGACGC
>CAYNUJ010000074.1:0-11032 GCA_964400095.1 uncultured Melioribacteraceae bacterium | reverse complement strand
CTGAAATTGAAGAATATCAGAAAAATCTCGAAAAGAAAGTTGTTGAGCGCACAAAGGAACTTTCTGAATCGGAAGATAAATACCGTGTATTAGCTGAAACTTCCGACGCTTATATAGCCAGAATGGACAAATATGGGAAATTACTTTACGTTAATAATGCACTATTAGCGGCTTCAGGAAAAAATTTGAAAGATGTGATCGGTAAAAATCATCATGAATTTGCAGATAAGAAAAAATCAATAAGTGTAATGGATAGATTAAGATCTTTAATCGGTAAAACACTTACCGAAAATTCAACACAAAAAATGGAAATGAAAGTTCCCTGGGGCGGCTGGGTAGAATGGCATTTTACGCCTGAAATTAAAGCTGCGGGGGAACCGGAAAATGTTGTAATAATCGGATACGACATTACGCAGAAAAGAGAAGCTCAAGAAAAACTGCAAGCGGCTTTGGGAAAAGAAAAATCGGTTAACGAATTAAAAACACAGTTCATTTCTACAGTATCACATGAATTCCGCACTCCTCTTACTTCAATGTTTTCTTCTATCGAACTTTTGGAAAGATATGGGTCCAAGTGGGACGAAGAAAAAGTTGCCGGGCATTTTAAAAAAATTAAAAGCTCAATCGACAGATTAACTGAGATGCTGGAAGATGTTTTGAAATTAAGTCGTGTGGAACGCGGTACTATTGAATTGAAATTGAGTGAAATAAATTTAATGAAACTCTGTACAACAATTGTTGATAATATAAAGCCGTTGTTATTGAAAACGCATCGTATGGTTTTCGATTATCGCTTAGAGAACGAGGAATATATTTTAGATAAGAAATTGATTGATTCTATACTTTCAAATCTTATTTCGAACGCAGTAAAATATTCGCCCGAAGGGGGTGAAATCAGACTCGCTGTTTCGCAATCGGCTGAAAAAATAAAATTCGTAATAAGCGATGAAGGGCTGGGAATTGCTGATTCTGACTTAGTAAAAATTTTCAATGATTTTTTCAGGACTAATGAAGTAAATCACATCCCGGGAACCGGTTTGGGATTATCGATTGTAAAAAAATATATCGAAATTTTCAACGGAACAATTACGGTAAAAAGTAATTTAGGCAAAGGGTCAGAGTTTACAGTGTTTATTCCTATTTTCAATTAATAATGTCGGAATTTTTAGGCTGTGTAAAATAAAATCAGTTTGAGTTATCTAATAACAATTTAATCACGGATTTTTTAAAACGAAAAAAAAGAAGAATTTAGTGAACCTATGGAACAAAAGATATTAATAATAGAGGACGAGCTTCAAGTACAAGAAAATATAGAACAATTATTGCAAGAAGAAGGTTACTCTACAATTGTTTCGGCAAATGGAAAAGATGGAATTGAAAAAGTGAGAATTGACCCTCCCGATTTAATAATTTGCGATATTATGATGCCGGGAATAAATGGTTACAAAGTAAAAAAATTATTGAACAGAGACGATGAAGCATTTGATATTCCGCTTATATTTTTGACGGCAAAAACTGATATTAGTGATTTACGCAAAGGGATGGACCTTGGAGCAGACGACTATATTTTTAAACCTTATAAATCAGGAGACTTACTGCGTACAATCAGTCGGAAATTAGAAAAACGCGAAAGGCTTGTGACAAAGATAGAAAATTCAGATAAAACAAAAAAATTCAAATCGGATGAAACGCTTTTTATCGGAATTCATAAAAAACTAAGAGCAAAAATTAAATCGATTATTTATATAGAGGCTGATAATCAGTACTCAATTATACATTTAATAACAGGAAAGTTTTACTATTTGCGAAAATCATTAACTTATTGGGAAAAAATATTACCGGAAACAATCTTTAAGAGAATTCATCGTTCTTATATAATCAATTTGGAATATGTGGAAAAAATTGATAAATGCAAAAACGGTTCGTTGAAATTAACCTTAGAAAACATTCCCCAAGAATTCACTGTAAGCAGAAGATTTGCGGGTAATATTAAAAGCAATATTATGTAATTTCGTTCAAATTCTGACGCGAATGCTTGAGAAATTATTCATTCTGTATAAAGTAATAAAAGAGTTTCCCATACTGACTTGATGAATTTAACTACTTTTTAATTTCTACAAACACAACCGTTTCCTCGGCAAGTTAACAGACTGACAACAATTTGTTTGTTAACAACACTATCCTACCGTTCACAACAAATCCCTTTAACTTTTTTCAATAATAATCGAAATTATATTAGGAAAATTTAGGAGAGCAGTATTTATGGATAAAATCTTAGTAGTCGAGGATGAAGAATCCGTACGAGGCAATTTAGTTGAGTTGCTTAAAAATGAAAATTTTGAGGTGTCCGAAGCCGAGAATGCGCTGTTTGCTTTAAACATACTAGAAAATGACTTACCAGATTTAATTCTCAGTGATATTATGATGCCATATTTTAATGGATTTGAATTTTACGATAAAGTCCATAAGAAGTATCTCGATAAAAATATTCCGTTTCTTTTTCTCACCGCAAAAATGGATGAAGATACGATGAAACACGCCATGGGAATTGGAGCGGACGATTTTATAACCAAACCTTATACGGCGTACGACTTACTGGCAAGAATAAATAAAAGGCTTGAGAAGAAAAAGGCGATAGAAGCGAAATTTGAAAAGTTGAAGCTTGATATTGCCTTTTATGTGCCTCATGAATTAAAAACGCCCCTAATTCCTTTGATCGGTTTGTCCGAAATGATGCTTGAAGACTTTAACGGCTTTTCGGATGAAGAGAAAATTGAAATGATAGATTCAATGCACCGATCCGCTCTTCGTTTTAAAGAACGGATTGAAAAATTTACTAAATACTCCGAGCTGAAAATTCAGGAGACGGAAAATAAAAAAACATTGCTTACGGCTTTTAATCCGATTGATAATAACTTTGTCGCGCAAGTAAAAAAAAGTTACCATTGCGCCGAGAGGTATAAGGATATTGAATTTTCTCTCGACGAAGCCGAACTGAAAATTACCGAAGCTGATTTTGACGTCATGATGTTTGAGCTTGTGGAAAACGCATGTAAATTCTCGCCGCATCGCTCTCAAATAAAAGTTACGGGTAAAACCGGCGATAACTATTATAGAATAGAAGTGATTTCCGAAGGCAATATAATTAGCGACGATGTTTTGGAAGGATTTAATCAAACGGATAGAAGAAATTATCAGCAAATCGGCAACGGACTCGGATTTGCCATTATTAAGTTATTGTTAAAAAAATATGACGTTGAACTGTCCTTTGATTATGAGGGAAAAGAGAGAAATAAACTTACAATTTGTTTCCCGCTCCAAGAAAATTTTATGAATAAAAAATAAAGGAGAAAAGTCATGAATTATTTTAACAACTTAAAAATCAAGACGAAAATTTATAGCCTTGCCGGGTCTTTAATTTTTTTGCTACTTGTAATAATGGGTTTAGGGAAATGGAGAAACGACGCGAATGAACAAATAATTCTTGCCGATAAAATTGACCATTATATGTTGGAAGCAAGACGTTCCGAAAAGGATTTCTTTGCCCGGAAAGAATTGAAGTATGCCGGCAAAGTTGAAAGCGGATACAAAAATATTTTATTGATCGCTTCCGGTTTTAAAGGTGATAATTATTATGATAAAATTACCGAAAACGTAAAAATTTATTACGATAATTTTCGGGAATCTGTTCAAAAAGAAAAGGAACTCGGTTTGGATGAGAATAGCGGCTTACAAGGGAAATTGCGCAAAAGCGTCCATGCTTTAGAAGCCATTGCAAAAAGCGCAAACCGGGATAATATTATGGTTCTGCTACTTATGGCGCGTCGGCACGAGAAAGATTTTATATCGAGAGGAGAAATTAAATATAGCGAAGAATTACATAAAACCTGTGAAAAAATGATGGAAATAATAAATACCTCTAATTTTCCGGTCAATACAAAAACTAAGATGAATACTCTGGCGATGAGCTATTTGAGAAGCTTTGATAAATACGCGAAAAAAAAGAGCGAGAGAGACGCTGCAATTGTAAAATTAAGAACGGCTGTTCATAAAGTTGAACCTCTTATCGCTCAACTTACTACTATTGCCCGGAATAATTCATCATTTTGGCGCTCGACTGCAATTGTATTCACAATAATTTCAATTTTACTCGGAATTATCCTTTCATATTTCATAACAAAAATGATTACAAACCCGATACAGAGATTAACAGAAAATGCCGAAGCGTTCAACTGCGGAGATATGAATATAAGAATAAAATCAAATTCGAATGATGAAATTGGAGTTCTAAGCAAAGTAATGGATAAAATGATTGAGCAAATCGGACTGCAAATTGGTTATCTCGATAATTTACCGACTCCGGTGATAATTATAGACAAGGAATTTAATGTTCAATACATAAATAAAATCGGGTGCGAATTGACCGGTAATTCTAAAGAGGAATGCCGGGCGAGCAAATGTTACGAATTAATGCACGCCGATCATTGCAATACTGACGAATGCCGTTTGCGCAAGGTAATGGACGAGAAACGAATATACGGAGCCGAACAAGTAGCGCGCCCGAACGGAAAGGAATTGGATATTATGTACACCGGAACGCCTATATTTAATAAAGACGGCGAACTTCTCGGGGCGCTGGAATTTGTCGCCGATATTTCAAATATTAAAGAAGTTGAGAAATATTTAGATAGAAGTACAGCTGCAATTATGTCTGCTATGGAAAAATTAGCCGAAGGGGATTTAACCGCGCGAGTAGAATCTGAAAAATCGGGCGATACTATCGCAAAATTATTTGCAGCATTTAATAAGACTGTAGAAAAAATAAAACAAATTATACTTGAAGTAACCGAAGCGGTTGAGTCCACCGCGAGCGCTAGTAAGCAAATATCTTCGAACGCCGAGGAAATGGCGGCCGGCGCTCAAGAGCAAAGCGCGCAAACAAGCGAAGTCTCAGCCGCAACTCAGCAGATGGCTGCGAATATAATCGAATCGACGCAGAGTTCAGCGCTTGCCGTGGAACTTGCGAAGCGCGCGGGAGATAGCGCTAAAACCGGCGGCGAAGTAGTTGAACGTACAATTGAAGGCATAGAGAATATCGCGCATGTTGTTTCGAAAGCTGCGAACATCGTTGAAGAACTTGGAGTGAATAGCGATAAGATTGGTGAAATCACACAAGTTATTGACGATATAGCAGACCAGACGAATCTTCTCGCGTTGAATGCGGCTATAGAAGCTGCACGCGCAGGCGAACAGGGACGTGGATTCGCTGTCGTTGCGGACGAAGTAAGGAAACTTGCCGAGCGTACGACGAATGCTACAAAAGAAATAGCCGAAATGATAAGGCAAATTCAATCCCGAACTGTGGTAGCTGTGGAATCGATAAGAACCGGAAGGGAAGAGACCGAAAAAGGTAAAAAGTTGGCGTTGAAAGCGGGTGAATCTTTGGAAGATATTGTAAACGGTTCGGATCAGGTAATTAAGGCAGTTGAACAAGTTGCCGGCGCGAGCGAAGAACAATCGGCGACCGTTGAGCAGGTGAGCAAAAATGTTGAGGGAATAAATGTTGTCGCGCAGGAATCTGCCATGGGAGTGGGACAAATTGCCAAAGCATCGGAAGACTTAAACAGATTGACGGAAAACCTGCAGCAGTTAGTGAATCTTTTCAAGATGGATAACGACGGCGATTACCGGTACCTTGTTAACGGAAACGGAAATATTCTTCCGAAAAAGCACAATATGTTGAACTGATAATGATCCGTTTGCGAAATCTTTTGGTTTATATTGGTTTATATTTCTTCCAAAATTATCATCGGAAAATTTTGGAAGAAAGGAAAATTTTAATTTAGAAACATTTGTGGCAATTAAAATTAACTTTCTACCTTTTTCGGAAGCCGCACTTCGAAAGTAGAGCCTTTACCCGGCTCTGAAACGAAAGATATTGTGCCGTTGTTTTTCTTCACAAATTCGTAGCAGAGGCTAAGTCCGAGTCCGGTGCCTTTTTCGCCGTCGGTCCCTTTTTGCGATTGAACTCCGCTGAGACTGAATATTTCGCTTTTTGTTTCTTTGTCCATTCCTATGCCGTCGTCTTTAATGAATATGCAGACATTATCCGCTGTTTCCTCGCATTTAATGTCAATATGTCCGCCGGGATTAGTGTATTTTATCGCGTTATTCAGCAAATTACGTATGATAATTTCAACGGTATTTTCATCGCAGTACGCCTGCAGTTCGTCTTCGAAAGAATAAGTTAATTTAATATTTTTCTCTTCCAACTGAGATGAGAATAGATTGATTGATTTCATAACAACGTCGCGCAGAGTTACATTTTCGGGATTAAACTCAATTTTCCCCGTTCTCGAAGCGGAAAGATGAAGGAGGTTTTCCAGCAGGTTGTAAGTGTTCTGCGAAATTTTGTTCAAATTGGAAATATATTCCAACTTTTCTTCCTCGCTTAATTCAGCGTATTCTTCTTTAAGCATCGATGAGTAATTGATGAGTCCGAAAAATGGATTGCGAAGGTCGTGGGCAATTATCGAAAAGAGTTTATCTTTCCCCCGGTTTATTTCGTCCAATTTTTCATTTTTCTCAATTAATTCCTCTCTCTGCTTGCGAATAAACTCATTTTTCTCGCTCAGCAATTTATAGTCGTTTTTAATTCTTCTGTTATATTTCAAAAGGATACTGAGCATGACGCCGAAAATAATTAAGGTGACCAGAGAAGCGATTAATATTATCTGCTGTTTTTGGTTAGTGTATTTTTCATCAAGCAATCGTTTTTCAAAATGTTGATATTCAAAGCGGTTTTTCAATTCGTCAAGTTTTCTCTTTACACCTTCGGTTTCGATAAGTGTTGTAAATTCGAGATACCGGCGTAAATCGGAATAGGCTTCTTCAAAATTTCCCGATTCCGCGTTCAATTCACTAAGCTCCTTGTAGCAGTCCCTCAATAATTCTTTAAGGTCGGATTTCTCCGAAATTTTAATGCTTTTAAGTAAATAGCGTTTGGCGGGTTCAAAATTCTTTTTGTTTTTCTCTATTATTCCCAAAAACTTATACGACTCGGCTATTCTCATTTCCACTTTGCGCTCTTTGGCAATTTTAAGCGAACGACGGAAATATTCTTCAGCCTTCTGCCAATTTTTAATAATTGAATACGCCTGTCCCAGGCTTTGTAAAGAAAGCATTATTCCCCCGAGATAATCGGCGTCCACGTAGAGTTTATAGGCTTTTTTGAAATAATAAACCGATGAATCCGGATTAAATTTAAGAAAAGCTTGACCGAGAGAATTGTAAACGTACGCCTCTGGCTCCATTTTTCCGGAGGCTTTGGCGAAAACGAGACTTTCGCGATAGCTTTCAATCGCTTTTTCAGGATTTTTATTCGCCTGAAATACTAACCCGATATTGGTCTTTACTAATGAAATGCCGGTATTATTATTTAATTCCTTATTTATATCCAGCGCTTTTACGTAATATTCTATAGCTTTATCATAAATTGCCCACTGATAGTAAACGGTTCCGAGGTTATTCAACGTTGATGCTAAATTTTCTTTATTCTTTAATTTCTCTCTTATTTTAAGAGCTTTTTCAAAATATACAACCGAGCTGTCGTACTGACTGTTTATCCAAAACATAAGTCCGATATTATTGAACGCTTTTCCTATTCCCGCTCTGTCGTTCAATTCCCGGCTTAAATTTGCCGCCTTCCTAAAAAAGAAAACGGATGAATCTCTTCTGTTTAGATGATTAAAAGTTTTTGCCAAATTCCGACAGTCTTCGCGGTAGGCTTCGGTGTTTCTTCCTTCATTCAAAATTGAAGAATATCTGAAATAATTTAAAGCTTCTTCAAACTTTTTGGATTTATATAAATTTAGTCCTTTCAGTGAATATTTCTCAGCGGCGCCGCTTAAATCGTCTGTTATTTTTGACGCCGAAAGAAGCGATCTAATTTTGTTCAGCGTTGTATCGGAAGTGGGAACTTTGGCATTAAACGATGATTCGGAAATCGCGTTTTGCAAGGCAGACAAAATACCGTCGAATCCGTATAATTCCCTTGCGGTTACCGTAGTAATTATTAAAAATAATACAATTTGTAGTACGATTTTATAAATCATATAAAATTAAATTGTTAAAAATTAAGATAATCTTTTTTGAATATTATACAAATTTATTTATTTAGTAACGTTAAGGTTTTATGAATTATTAAACCTTTTTGTCCGCTTCATCTTAGATGTTATCATCGTGGACGGTATTTAAAAGTTGATAGGGATTCATGAATAAATATAGACTAATTTTTAATAAAAGCCGGCGGCTGATTGTTAAAATATTAATATTCGTTCATCATATTTAATAAAAATTTATCTTCTATACCGAGTTTCTTTTTTTTCATAGTCTGAGATTTTACTATTTTTATAAACCGAATTATCAATATATGGAGATATGAGAATGAAGAAAGCGCTTATAGTACTTTCAATTTTATTATTTACCGCTATTCAAGTAAATGGTCAAAAAACGAGGGATCAGATTCCGGAAAAATATAAATGGGATTTATCTGTAATTTATAAGAATATTGACGCTTGGAAAGCCGATTACGCCGAATTGGAGACACTGGCAGAGAAAATGTCGTCTTTTAAAGGTCGCTTGTCGGAATCGTCTCAAATATTTACCGATGCGCTCGTCGTTTATGAAAAATTAATTAAAGGCTATTATCTCGTAAGCGATTACGCGCAGAGATTGGGCGACGAAGATTTGAAAATAAGCAAGAATCAAAATTATGTGGAATTAGCGACTTCGCTCGGAACCAAAATATCCGAAGCGGTTTCTTTCATGAATCCGGAAATTCTTTCAATTCCCGCTGATACTATATCCAAATATTTTGCAGAGCAGCCCCGGTTGAAAGATTTTAATATGTTTGTCGATAATATTCAGCGATTAAAGGAGCATACGCTCTCCGGTAAAGAAGAAAATATTTTAGCTACTGCCGGAATGCTGCGCTCAAATCCATCCACGATACATTCGATTTTTGAAAATGCCGAGAAACCGTATCCGAACATTACTTTAAGCGACGGTACGAAAATTGAACTTACTAGTTCGGCTTACACTAAATACCGTACGGTTCCAAATAGAAAAGATAGAGCGCTTGTTTTTAAATCGCTGTTTGAGAATTATGGGAAATTCAAAAACACGCTCGGCGCTATTTTAGCTTCAAAGGTGAAAACGGATTATTTTTTCGCGAAAAGCCGCAAATATGATTCCGTATTGGAAGCGTCGCTTGACGCGAACAATATTCCGGTTAAAGTATATGAAAATTTGGTAAAGCAGATAAATAAAAATCTGCCTACGCTCCACCGGTTCTTGAAATTAAAGAAAAGAATGCTGGGAGTAGATACGCTTCATTATTACGATTTATATACTCCTATTGTAAAAGCCGTTGATATGAAGTTTAGCGTTGACGAAGGTCAGAAACTTCTCTCAAATCTTCTCAATGTTTTAGGCGATGAATATGTGGCTACTCTCCGTAAAGCGTTTAATAACAGATGGATAGATTATTATCCCACTCCGGGAAAACGCAGCGGGGCTTATTCGTCGGGCGCGGCGTACGATTATCATCCCTATATTTTAATGAACTGGAACGACGACTACGAATCGTTATCCACTCTCGCTCACGAATTGGGTCATACTATGCACAGTTATTTCTCAAATAAAGATCAGCCGTTTATCAAATCGGATTATTCGATATTTGTTGCCGAAATAGCTTCGACTTGCAATGAAAGTATAATGAATGATTATCTTGTTAAGCACAGCCAAAGCGACGACGAAAAGTTGTATTTGCTCGGCTCGTATTTGGAATTACTGAGAACTACAATTTACCGTCAGACGTCGTTTGCCGAATTTGAATGGGAAATACATAAAAGAGTTGAAAACGGCAAACCGCTTACCGGCGATGTAATGAGTGAAATATATTACAACATAGTGAAAAGATATTACGGAAACGACGAGGGCGTTTGCGTTGTTGATCCTTACATAGCTTATGAATGGGCGTATATCCCTCACTTTGTCCATTATTCATACTACGTTTATCAATATTCAACTTCTCTAATTTATGCCACGGCTTTTGCTCAGAAAATTATTCACGAAGGGGAACCGGCGGTGAAAAAGTACTATAAAATCTTAAAGGGCGGCAGTTCGGAGTATCCTATCGATTTAATTAAAGATGCCGGTATCGATCCGCTCGGTTCGGAGGCGTTCGATTTAACGATAAAACGTATGAACGATGTAATGGACGAAATTGAGAACATATTAAATAACAAAAAATAAAAAGAAGGAAATTAAGTATGAGAACTTTAATTGGCGTTTTATTAATTGTTTTGTTCACTGTAGCGTGTAAGAGCCAAACCGCTAAGGAGGAAAATATTCCCGCCGGAACGCACGCAGGAACCGTATTGGAAGTAATTCCAACCGATAATTATTCATATCTTAAAATTGAAGAGAAAGGCTCGGAGTATTGGATTGCCGTGACTAAAATGGATGTTTCCAAAGGGGAAAAAGTTTATTTCTCGCAATCGATGGAGATGAAAAACTTTACAAGCAAAACACTGAACAGAACATTCGATTCAATTTTATTTGTGCAGGACGCGAGTAAATCTCTTAATCAATCTGCCGTGGCTGGCAATGCAGCGAAGCAGGCGGTTAAAACTGAAAAGAAAAAAGTTAGTAAAGTTGAAAAAATTTCGCTTCCTTCCGGGTTTACTCCGGTATCCGAAATTTATTCATCAATGGAGAAATTATCCGGTAAAACCGTGAAAGTGAAAGGAAAAGTCAAAAAATACAATCCGCAGATTATGGGTAAAAATTGGATTCATATTCAAGACGGCACTGATTTTAACGGTAAAAACGATTTATTGATTACTTCTTCGGAAGAAGTTAAAATTGGTTCTGTTGTTTCCTTCGAAGGAACGATTGTTGTTAATAAAGATTTCGGCGCGGGATATAAATATGAAGTTTTGTTGGAAAACGGAAAAATTATTAAATA
>CAYNUJ010000073.1:0-14442 GCA_964400095.1 uncultured Melioribacteraceae bacterium | reverse complement strand
AGAGGGGAAGAGGTCGAATTAAAACCGATAACATTGATGAATTAAGAGCCAGACTGGAATGGGCGGATACTGTAGCCGTCGGCCCGGGTTTGGGGAGAAGCGAAGAAACTCTGCAAACTGTACGCGAAATAGTGAATTATTTCCCCAAAAAGAAATTCGTTATAGACGCGGACGCTTTATACGCTTTTGATAAGAAGGGGATTAAAGGGCTTGACTGCGGAAATATTATTTTCACTCCGCACCATAAAGAATTTGCGAATATGCTGAATTTGCCAATTGAAAAACTGCAGAGCGATTTGTTGAGTTACGGTAAAGAGTTTGCTTCCCGAACAAAATCGTATTTAGCGTTAAAAGGCGCTCCGACTATAATATTTACTCCGAGGGGAGAAGCATTGATAAACGCCTCCGGTAATCCGGGATTAGCAAAGTTTGGTTCCGGCGATGTTCTCACCGGAATTATAGCCTCATTTACGGCTCAAAATAATGAAATTGAAAGTTCCTTACTCTCCGCCGTTTATCTGCACGGATTAATCGCGGATTTAATGGCAGAGGAAGAAACGGAATTAGGCATTACAGCCGAAAAACTTATTCAGAATATTCCTGAAGCAATCCGATTTTTGTATGATTCGTTTATATGATCTTATTAAAAGAAATACTAAGTTATATCTGTATTATCCGTTAGGATTTTATTGGCTGCTACTGTTTACGTTAACAAGTCTGCCTTCAACGTCGTTTGCCGACGCGCTGAGGTTCAGCGATAAGATAAAGCATTTCGGAGCGTATTTGGTTTTATCTCTGCTCCTTAATTTAGCTTTTCATTTCCAGAATAAATGGAAGATTATAAAAGATAAATACTTGGCGTTCGGAATTACGGCAGTCAGCGTTTATGGAGCGTTAGACGAGATACATCAAATGTTTATACCAAATAGAAGCGCAGAATTTTTGGATTGGTTTGCCGATATAGGCGGAGCGGTTCTCGGAGCGATAATTATCTACTATTTTGTTAAATATTCGGTGGAATATGCAAAAAAAGGAACTATTTAAGAAATATTTTGTTAAAAAATCAGTTCATGTTTGCAAAAGAAGGAATGATTTTATAATTTTTCAATCACGATTAAAGTGAGTAGGAGGAAAAATTGGCATTAAAAAAGAATCCGAAAGTTGACCTAAGGCTGAAGTACCAAAGGGTACTTGAAATAAGTTTAGCTATAGCGTTATTGGCGTTAGTCTTAGCATTTAAATACTTTCCGAAATTTCAGAAAGAGAATGTAAAAATAGACGCTCCGCAGGAATTAGTTCAGGTAGAGGACGTAGAAGCGACGAAGCAGGAAACTCCGCCGCCGCCGCCGCCGAAACCCCCAATTCCTATCGAGGCTCCTTCAGACGACGTTCTTGAAGATATAGAGATTGAAGATACCGAATTGGACGTTGAAGAAGACGTTGCCGCTCCACCGCCGCCTATTGAATCGAATGACGACGCTGGACCGACATTCTTTGTGGCTGTTGAAGATATGCCCGCGCCTATCGGCGGTATCGGGGCTATTCAGAAGAAAATTGTTTATCCTGAAATTGCCAAAAGAGCCGGCGTGCAGGGAAGAGTTTTCGTAAAGGCGTTTGTGAACGAAAAAGGAATAGTGAAAAAGGTTGAATTGGTTAAAGGTATTGGCGCCGGATGCGACGAAGAAGCGCTGAGAGCCGTTAAAGCTACCAGGTTCAAACCGGGAAGACAGAGAGGAAAACCTGTTAAAGTTCAGGTAATGATTCCGGTTCTTTTCAAATTACAATAATTTTGAAACCCCTCCACGCGAGGGGTTTTTTATTTTTATGCGCGAGTCCGGCTTAAAAAGTATGTTCTGCCGATTATTGCCTTTCAGACGAACCATAACAATATTCAGTAATATATTTTATCTATTTCGGAAAAGTGGAATAATGGAATGTTGGAATGTTGGAATGTTGGAATGAAGGGTAAAAGGAAAGATTTAAATAAGCGTCAACAAAGTGTACGGGCTTTAGCCCCACATTTGTTGATTACTCCTTTTAACTAATTCTTCTTTTGGGACTAAAGTTCCTTTTCAGCGTTTAGCAACAATAGATACAACCATCAAATTGAACTTTTCTCCGTTTTACTCATCTAAATACTCAACATGACTAAATATTTAGCAAATAGAACTGTCCGTTCAAAAAGTGACTTGACAGTCATCTCCAATACTGTTAAGTTTGATTATAATAATTATGAGTATTGTTTATGATGTTTGATAAGATACAAAATCTGGAAGGATTGCCCAGAAAAGAGAGAGAAAAATTATTTAAGAGGCATGAAATCATTTCCGCAGCCGTTAAACTTTTTGCGGATAAGGGATTCGAGAAAACCACACTCGACGAAATTGCCGTCACTTCCGAATTCGGGAAGGGGACAATCTATAACTACTTCAAGAGTAAGGAAGAGATCTTTCTGGCTATTCTCGAAGAAATATCCTCAAATTATTTTGAGTTACTGCAAGAAAAATTTGAATCAACTAATACGCTGCGGGAGCTTGTTGAAAGCGTAACGAAAGGAATATTTGAATTTTATGCCGCGCATCCGGAGGAATTTATTTTGATGCACCGGATCAGAAATTTAAGCATTTCCTTTAAGCCGATGAATAAATCGGATGCGTTAAAATCTCATTTCGAATTAATTAGGCAGTTATACCGAAAGCGAATTATTTCGGCAATCGAAAATAATGAAATCCGCGACGTTGATATTGAATCGCTTCAATTATTAATGCAGAGCATGTTTTTCGGCTATATGCACCAACTCCATATCTGCGGTAAGCTGGAATCTATATGCGTTGACGACCAATTGAATTTTGTTATAGACGTTTTATTTAAAGGAATTGAAATAAATAGGGAGCAAACGTGAAAAAACTTATTGTTATCCTGGCTATTTTTACAGCAGCCGTCTTTGCTCAAAGTCCTAAGGCTTTAAAGCTGGATTTGAATAAAAGTATCGAACTGGCGTTGAAAAATAACCATGATTATAAGCAGGCTAAATTAGATTATGAAAAAGCCGAGGAGCAAGTAAAGCAAGCTTACGGTTCTGCTTTATTCCCTACAATCGACGGCTCGATCAGTTACAATAGAACGCTAAAAAAACAGGTGATTACGTTTGAAACGCCTTTTTTTAGCGGCACTTTTCCGGTTGGAACCGATAATACTTTGACCGGCGGCGTTAATATAAGTCAGCCGATTTTTCGCGGGGCTATGTTTTTAGCGATTAAAATTGCAAAAACATTTGCCGATATAAGTTCTAAAAGTCGGGACCAATCGAAACTTGAGCTTATCATGCAGGTGAAACAGGCATATTATACTCATCTTGTCGCAAAAGAGTTTGTTAAATTAGCCGAAGTTCAACTCAAGAGAGCCGAAGAAAATTTGAGGAATACGGAATCCATGTTCAAAGCCGGGTTAGTGTCGGAATACGATCTTATTAAAGCGAAGGTACAATACAAAAACGCTCTCCCGATGAAAACAGACGCCCTGAATCAATTGAAATTATCCGAGAACAACTTAAATCTTATTATGGGCGTTGAACTGGATACTCCATTGGAAGCAGAGCGGGGAATTAAATTTCAAGATGCGGACATTCCGGAATTTGAAGACGGATTAAAAACTTTATACTTACAGAATAAATTATTGAAGCAGGCGGAACTTCAAACGAAAATGCAGGATTATAATGTCTCGTACGAATTTTCAAAACATCTTCCGGAATTGAACGCATTCGGGAACTGGCTGGTTCAGGCGCAGGAAGACGATCCGCGAAGTTTTTCCGCCTGGAGATACTATAATTCAATATCAGTCGGTTTAACCCTGAAAATACCAATTTTTAACGGATTCGCTACGCAATCCCAGGTAGAGCAAGCAGAGATCGATTATAAAAAGTCGATTGAGGGTTTGGCGAAAATGAAAAAAACTCTTCGGAACGAATATGAAAGCACAGTGCTCCAACTGCAGAAAACCGCAGAACAAATTGAAGCCTATAAATCGGCGGAAGAGGAATCGGAAAAAGGATTTAATATAGCCGCCAAAAGATTTAAAGCCGGACTCGGCACGCAAATAGAAGTTACCGGAGCTATGATGGAAATATTAAATTCAAAAGTGAATTATCTCCGAAGTCTGCTGAATTATAATGTTTTAGCGGCTCAGCTCGATATGCTGTTAGGAAAAAGTTTTAATATGATGCATAATTAAAGAAGGAATTATTTATGAAAAATTACGCGAAAGTAATCGGAATTTTGCTGCTGACTTCAGCCGCCGTGTTTAATTTAACCGGCTGCGGGAAGAAATCCGAAAACAAAACGGAAACCGCAGAACAGGGAGTAAAAAAAGTGAGCGTGGAAGTAAAGAAGATTAATCCTCAACAATTTGTCGATTATATCCAATCCGTCGGTACTGTCAAGCCGATTAAAAAGGCAAATATAACATATGCCGAAGGAGGAATAATAGATAAAGTAATTAACGATAAGGGCTCCAATGTAAATAAAGACGATACTCTTTTTGTAATTGAAAATGATTTGCTTAAAGCTAGTTTGGACGGCGCCAAAGCGCGGTATGATTTGGCTCAAATGACGTTCGACAAACAGTCCGAAATTTATAAAGATAACGTTAATAGTGAATTTCAGTTCCTGCAGGCTAAATATTCCCGCAATCAGGCAAAAGCCGATTACGACCTTATCGGCAGCAGGTATGATAAATCTTTTGTTAAAGCTCCCTTTTCAGGTTATATCGACTCCAAAAATTTTGAAGAGGGAGAATTGGTTCCGCCCGGAATGACGGTAATGACTTTAATTAATTCTTCAAAAGTAAAAGTTCTTACCGGAATTCCCGAAAGATATGTCGGGGAAATTAAGCTCGGACAGAGGGCAAAAATTATTCTGCCGGAACTCGGCGAAAAGGAATATTTGGGAAAAGTCAGTTTTGTCAGTTCTTCGGTAACAACAACAAACAGAACTTTCGATGTGGAAATTTTACTTGATAATCCGGGTAATTTTATCAAACCCGAAATGATTGCGAAAGTTTCAGTTGAAAGAAAAACTTACGATTCGGTTTTTATTATTCCCGACGATGTGCTTACAAGAACGGATAAAGGTTACAACGTTTTCATTGAAATAAATGGCAAAGCCGTCCAGCGGGAAGTTCATCTCATTTCCAGGTTCGAGGATAAAGTAGCAATTGATAAAGGACTGAACGAAGGCGAGAATCTTATTGTTGTTGGACAGCAGAATTTATTGGACGGAATAGAAGTTAATATAGTAAAATAAAGGTTTTAGAATGAAACTAACAAATGTAAGTATAGAAAATAGAACGAGCGTTTTTATTTTGGTATTTATCATCACGATTATGGGAATCTCCTCGTATTTATCTCTTCCCCGCGAAAGCGCTCCGGATATTGAAATTCCGCTGGTAATTGTCTCTACGCCTTATTTCGGAGTTTCCCCTGAAGATATTGAATCTTTAATAACTCAGCCTATTGAAAAAGAGATTAATGCCATCTCCGAAGTTAAAGAAATTACTTCATCCTCATTTGAAGGTTTTTCACTTATAAAAGTAGAGTTTGAATCCGGTTATAATATTGACGATGCGCTTCAGAAGGTACGCGAGAAAGTTGACAAAGCCGAATCGGAACTTCCGAGCGACGCAGAAAAACCTAATATTGTGGAAATAAATTTCTCCGAATTTCCGATATTAACCTACAATATTTCCGGTCCTCAGGGATTGGTTAAACTGAAAGATATTGCGGATGATCTTAAAGACGAAATCGAAAATATAGAGGGAATTCTCGATGTGAAAATTGCCGGCGGACTTGAGAGAGAAGTGCAGGTAAATGTCGATATGGACAAACTGGTTCATTATAACATCCGGTTCGACGATATAATTCAAGCAATCCAAAATGAAAATAGAACTATTCCCGGCGGATCGATTGATGTTAATAATTCCCGCTTTTTAGTAAGAGTTCCCGGCGAATTTGATAAACCGTTTATTATTGAAGATATAATTGTTAAGATGAAAGACGGCTACCCGGTGTATATTAAAGACCTGGCTGATGTAAAATACGCCTTCAAGGAAAGAAATACATATTCAAGACTCAACGAAGTTGAATGTGTAACGATGAATATTTCAAAGAGGTCCGGAGCGAACATAATTGATATTGCAGATCAAGTGAAAGAGCTTATTGCTGAAAAAGAAAGGGAAGCGCCTAAGTCTGTGAAATTTACTCTCAGCGTCGATCAATCGCAGGACATTAAACGAAGCGTTAAAAATCTTGAAAACAATATTTTTTCCGGATTGGTATTGGTGCTTCTTGTATTATTCTTTTTTCTCGGGATACGAAACGCGACTTTCGTGGCGATAGCTATACCGCTGAGTATGCTGATGACATTCATAATTTTGAGCGTTCTTGGTATAACGCTGAATATGATTGTATTATTCTCGCTTATTTTAGCGCTGGGAATGCTTGTTGACAATGCGATTGTAATAATTGAAAATATTTACAAATTTTTGGAAGAAGGCAACGACTTAATTACAGCCGCTAAATTGGGTTCGGCGGAAGTTGCCTGGCCGGTTACAACCTCTACGTTAACAACGCTGATGGCGTTTCTGCCGATGCTTTTCTGGCCTGGAGTTGTTGGCGATTTTATGTCGTTTCTTCCCGCTACATTAATCATTACTCTGGGTGCGTCTTTATTCGTTGCGCTCGTAATCAATCCCGTGTTTGCTTCCCGGTTCATGAAATTAGAGAAAAGAGGCGATAAAGCGGAAACGTTCATGGATAAAATATTGCAGCCTTTAAACAGAGTGACTCATTTTTTCGTGGATGTACAATTGCCGTATGTTATGGATAAGTATGAGAAAATACTTACGGTTTCAATCGGACGGGAAAGGAACGCGGAAGCAAGCATTAATAAAAGAAATTGGATCGGGATTTTAAGCGTATTAATTTGGATAATTTTAACGGTAGCGCTTCTCGGAATTCCTCAAATTCCCAAATTTATTGTGATGCTTGTAAGCATCCTTTTGGGATTCGGAGCGCTGAAAATATTTACAAATCCAAGATTGCGCGTACTTTCGGGATCCTTATTGCTGCTGATTACAATTATTATTACTTACGCGCAATTCGATCACGGGGTAGAATTCTTTCCGCAGGTAGATCCGCCGCGCGTTTATATAAACGTGGAGGCTCCCTCGGGAACAAACATTGATATGTCCAATCATATTGCGTCGATTATAGAAAAGCGTCTTGAGCCGACTCTGGAGACAGATGTGCGCGAATATGTAGCCAATATCGGTTCGTCCAATAATCCGTTCGACGCAGGCACTTCGACGCCCAATAAGAGTACCATCACAGTTCAATTTGTGGATTTTGAAGACCGCGCTCAATCTTCCATGATCACGACAAACGAAATAAGGGAAATAATAAAGAATATTGCCGGAGCCGAAATAGAAGTAAAAAAACAGACTATGGGTCCTCCGGTTGGTCCGCCGATTAATGTTGAAATTTCCGGCGATGATTTTAATTTGCTCGGTTCGCTTGCGGATAGAGTAAAGATGGAAATTAAGGATATACCCGGCGTAGTGGATATGAAAGATGACTACGATTCGGGAAAACCTGAAGTCCGCATAATTGTTGACCGTGAAAAAGCCGCTCTGTTTTCCGCAAATACGACAAAAATAGCGAACGCCGTTCGTTCCGCTATTAACGGTACCGAAGCTTCCACTTACCGGATAAATGAAGATGAATATGATATTACCGTAAGGTTAGGTAAAAACCAGCGGATGAATGTTGACGCCCTCCGGAATATGAGAATCATTTATAACAATATGAAAGGCAAAACTTTAGGTCTTCCGTTGTCGAGTGTGGCGAAAATTGAATACGGCTCGGGACCCGGAGCGATTAAAAGAAAAGATTTGAAACGCGTGATAACCGTTTCGGCTAACGTAAAAGAAGGATTTAATCAGAATGCCGCGCTTCAGAAAGTTAAAGAGAAGTTGAAAAATTTTGATTTGCCGCAGGATTATAAAATATCGTTTACGGGGCAAAACAAAGAGCAGGCTAAAGCGTCGGCATTTTTAGGAAGAGCGTTTATGATCGCTCTATTCGGAATATTTCTAATTCTTGTCGCTCAGTTTAATTCTCTTTCCCAGCCGCTGATGATTATGGCGGCGGTGATGATTTCTCTCATCGGCGTGTTTATTGGTTTAATTTTGTTTTCACTTCCTTTCGGAGTGGTGATGACCGGTATAGGAGTGATAAGTTTGGCTGGAGTTGTGGTAAACAATAACATTGTTTTGATTGATTATATAAATATTCTTCGAAAGCGCGGAATACCCGTTAGGGACGCCGTTATAAGAGCGGGGATAAGAAGATTCCGTCCCGTTACTCTTACCGCAATAACAACGGTATTGGGACTTATCCCTCTAACGTTCGGATTCAGTTTCGATTTTTATACATTTACTTTTGAGTCCGGCGGAGTTGACGCCGCGTTCTGGAAATCGATGGGAGTAGCGGTTATTTTCGGGTTACTTTTCGGCACTGTTCTTACGCTTGTTGTTGTGCCCGCTATGTATTCTTCAATAGCGGACGGAATAGACAGATGGAACGCATGGCGTAAAAAGTAGGTTTTTATTTTCATTGATTATGTCCCCAAAAAAATATTCATTCTTTTTGGGGACATTCTATTATTTAAGAAGTATATTTCCGAGTAATTTTCATTTTGACTATTTTTGGACAACAAAATTCCCGCGTATATTGATTAGATTAGAAAATATAGAATTCTCCTATGGAGACGGATTTAAGTTAAGTCCCGTTTCGCTGCGAATACTCGAAAGTGATTTTTTAACAATACTCGGTCCGAACGGATCGGGCAAATCGACATTGCTGAAATTGATCAGCGGATATCTTTCCCCATTTGCAGGCAATGTATTGATAAATAAAAAAAATATAATCGATTATAGCAAGAAAGAATTATCCAAATTGATTTCTTACGTGCCTCAATTTACATATACAATATTCCCATTCAGCGTTTATGAAATAGTAATGATGGGAAGAACTCCTTATATGAATTTCGCGGGATACGAAAGCGCGGAAGATAGAGATATTGTTATGGACGCGCTGGATAATTTAGGGCTTGCTGATCTTGCCGGAAAAGGAATTAATGAAATATCCGGCGGCGAGGCGCAGCGCGTTTACATAGCGCGAGCGTTGGTTCAGAACGCGAAAATAATGCTTCTCGACGAACCCAGCGCGCATCTTGATCTGCGGCATCAAATTTCGATATTCGAACTTTTATCTGATTTGAATAACAAATACGGATTAACGATAGCCGTAGTTTCGCACGATCTTAATTTTCCCGGGCGCTTCGCTAAAAAAGTTTTGTTGATGAAAAACGGCATGATGATAAATTTCGGCGATAAATCCGAGATACTGACGGTGGAAAATATTAAAAATGTTTTTGGAGTTGAAACAACAGTTGAAGAAGGGAATTTGGCGGGTTCGTTGAATATCTCTCTGGAATTTTAACTTATATGAATAATGCAAAAATCAAAATGCTGAACGTTTCGATTCTGTTGTCTGTCAGCTACGCGGTTCTTCTTATATTTATTAAATATTTCACCAACGGGTTGAGTTTTTCGGTCTCGAGTCTTTATCAGGTGGGCAATCTTTTAGATACTCTTCCCGCGTTTATTGTTATTGCCGCCGCCGCTTTTGTTATTTTCAAAAAAAACAAAATTAATTCTAAAATGCTGTTTACGGGAAATTTGATTTTATTATTTTCGATTCCGGTTTTGATTGCGGCTTTAATTATGACTTTTGTGAATATCAGCGGTTATTTGCCGCTTATTAATTACCCCGCGCGTAAAATCATTTTAGGATTATTTTTTACCGTAAGCTATTTTATGCAGTTGTTCGGCGCGCTGACGATCTTCTTCCTTTCGATGGACGAAAAATATTTCGCTCCGTTAAGAGCTTTTTATTTGGGGACGGGGACTTTGGTTTTAATGGTTACCTTTGCCTTGCTCATTATCCTTAAAACGTCGAATAATTCGTTTCATTCCAATTTGGACGGAAACACAAAAATAGCGGTTGTGCTCGGGGCTGCGGTATGGAATCGAAATAGTCCAAGTCCTCTTTTTGAAGGACGAATAGAAAAAGCGTTCGAACTCTATAAGAAGGGAAAGATAGAATTAATTCAAGTTACCGGCGGAAGCGCGCCAGGCGAGATGAGCGAAGCGGAAGTAGCGGGCGAGGAATTGAAGAAACTTGGCGTACCCGAAAATAGAATATTATTGGAAGATAGAACTTCCACAACAGCGGAGCAGATTAAATACATTCGCAATAATTTAGTCGAAAAATATCCCGAAAGCTTCGCGATTATTTCGGATTCTTTTCATCTCAGAAGGATAATGGAAATGAGTAAGTTTTTTGATCTCAACGTAAATGGAATTTCATCAAATTATAAATTAAATTGGCGAAAGTCTATTTACTATTACTTGCGGGAAAGCGCGGCGCTGCTTTTATTTTGGCTTTTTGCAATTTAACTACGGAGAATTTTGTACTATGATATTATTTGACGAACTTGAAGAATATTCTCACGAACAATTAATCCTTTGTTCCGACAAGAATTCAGGATTAAAAGCAATCATAGCAATTCACGATACTACTTTAGGTCCCGCCATCGGGGGATGCAGAATGTGGAATTATCCTACCTTAAACGATTCGGTAAAAGACGCTTTAAGAATTTCGAGAGGAATGACATATAAAGCCGCAGTATCCGGATTAAATTTGGGTGGCGGGCAAGCGGTGATTTTGGGCAACCCGAAAACGGATAAAAATGAACTTATTTTCAGAGCATTCGGAAGATATGTGGAAGGGCTGGGCGGACGCTACATAACGGCGGAGGACGTCGGCACAGATGTAAATGATATGGAACTTGTGCGTATGGAAACAAATTACGTCACGGGTATTTCCAAAGCTCTCGGCGGTTCGGGCGACCCTTCGCCCGTGACGGCTTACGGCGTTTATGTGGGAATGAAAGCATGCGCCGAGGAAAGATGGGGAAGCGATTCTCTGAAAGATAGAAAAATTGCAATTCAGGGTATGGGACAAGTAGGCAGGTATCTTGCCGAACATCTTTACGCCGAGGGGGCGGATTTGTATATAGCCGATATTGATGAAGAAAAAATAGATGCCGCGCTTACAACTGTAAAAGCGCGCGTTGTCGAACCGGAAAAAATATATGAAATTGAAGCGGACATTTTTTCTCCCAATGCTCTCGGAGGAGTAATAAATAACGATTCTCTAAATCAGCTCAATTGCGAAATAATTGCCGGCGGCGCGAACAATCAGTTGGAGGAGGAGAAAGTACACGGAGCGCAGATTTTGGAAAAAGATATTTTATATGCTCCCGACTATGTGATTAACGCCGGGGGATTAATAAACGTCGCAAATGAATTGGAAGGCTACCGGCAGGATAGGGCAATGAAACAGGCGGAAGGGATCTATTCAATACTGAAGAATGTATTCAAAATATCAAAGGATGAAAATATTCCGACTTATCTCGCATCCAATAGAATTGCCGAAGAGAGAATAAAGAAAATCGGTGGAATGAAAAATATTTTTACAGGAATAAAATAGATTTTGGTTCCGAATAGACTGAGTGAATGATATGAGTGAAAAAAAAGTAAATAGACGAAAACTGCGTGAAAAAGCTCTTCAAATTCTTTATGCGTACGAATTAAATAGAGAGGGATTGGAGGTTCTTTTAAGCGGAATGCTTACGGATGTAACAAAAAATTCCGATAGAGAATTTGTCCGTGAAATTGTATCGAAAGTAATTGTAAATAAAGACGCTCTTGATAAGATAATAAAGGATAAAGTCGCTAATTGGGAGATGGATAGAATAGCCTTAATAGATAGGCTTCTCTTAAGAATAGCAATTACGGAATTAATGTATTTCCCCGATATTCCGCCGAAAGTTTCTATCAACGAAGTGATTGAAATAGCCAAAGTTTACTCAACCGCCAAAAGCGGAAAATTTGTGAACGGAATATTGGACGCCATTCTCGCCGAATTTAAATCTACCGGTAAATTGAATAAGACCGGGAGAGGATTGATTGAAGAAAGCATATCAAAAAAAGATTCCGGAAAAGAATAATAAAAGGCAAATATTTGTCTGGACGTTATTCGATTTTGCGAATACTTCCTATTCTATAGTAGTAGTAACTTTTATTTTCGCCGTATATTTTAAGGATGTAATTGCTTCGGGCGAGTCGATAGGCGATCTTTATTGGTCTCTCGGCGTAAGTATTTCCATGATTATCACCGCAATAATATCTCCCGTGCTCGGAGCTATAGCCGATTATTCCGCCGGGCGCAAAAGGTTTTTACTATTCTTTACTTTGTTATGCATATTCGCAACCGCGCTGCTTTATTTTACCGGCGAAGGCACGGTGTTAACCGCGTTAATACTGTTTATCACCGCAAATATCGGGTTTGAAGCCGGGTTAGTCTTCTACGACGCTTATCTTCCGGATATAACGCATCGTTCATCTTACGGAAGAGTGAGCGGTTATGGTTTTGCAATGGGATATCTCGGTTCTCTCGTAACTCTCGGCATTGCGCTGCCTTTTATTAATGCTAATTTAATTAAAGAGACTTTCCCGGTTGCGGCGCTATTCTTTTTAATTTTCGCATTGCCGATGTTTCTTTTTATCGGGGATAACCGGTCTGTAAAAACAGAGCGTATTTTTTATCTTAAAATCGGGTTTAATCGTGTTTGGGGTACAATTACCAATCTTAAAAATTACAGGAACCTCGCGTTTTTTTTACTGGCGTTCTTCTTCTATATAGAAGGGGTCAATACCGTAATATTTTTCAGCGGTAATTACGCGAGAACAACATTGCATTTTTCTATGAAGGAATTGATTTTATTCTTTATTATTGTTCAATCCACGGCAATTGTCGGTTCAATTATTTTCGGTATCATTTCCGATTCGATAGGGCAGAAGAAATCGATTATTATTTCGCTGGCGATATGGGTTTTTACAATTATACTGGCGTTTTTTACCGCTTCGGCAGACAGCCAACTGAATACTTTAATAGGCGGAATTATCGGTACAAGCGGCATCGGTACGCAGAGATTTTCATTTTATGTTGTCGGGCTTTTTGCCGGCAGCGTAATGGGCGGGACTCAATCCGTGAGCAGAAGTTTAATGTCGAAACTTACTCCGCCTGAGAAGAAGACCGAGTTCTTCGGATTTTACTCATTTTTCGGTAAAAGTTCGGCGATAATAGGACCATTGGCGTTCGGCATTGTTAGTTACGCTACCGACAGTCAGCCGATTGCGATACTAACCGTAGGAATTTTCTTTATCATCGGATTGTTCATACTCAATTTTGTCGATGATAATCCCGATAGTTAACCGACTCCTTTTTTGTGTCCCAATTTCAGCAAAAAAAGAATTGCGCCGCATGCAAGCAGAAAGTAAAACGCGCCCCAAACAACCCCCGGAATTGAAGTGATTTCGGCGAGTAGTTGAGCGTCGGTTTGAGCAATGTCATTTCTGAGCAAATCGTTGAAAATGTCCACAATTATATAGAGCATACTCGTTACGCCGAAGAATTTAAATACATATCCCGTAATTGAATTATTAAACATGAATGGAATGATCATTAAAATTACGGAAAATATCAATCCGAACAGAACGGCGAAAAGACCTTCGAAAACATTTACGGTGAAAAGAAAAATTATAAGCCCTATCGAGGCGTTTATCCACGGGAAATATTTCTTGTTGTAAGTGGAATAAAAAATCAGGGAACCGAAAATAACGCTTCCAAGGTATCCCGCGAATGCAATTAAAAATGCGTGCCCTTTTGTAGTTAAAGTTTCCCCTCCGAGCAGAGAAGTGATTTTAATTGTACTGACGGCTTCTCCGGTAAATACAGCGGCTATTCCATGACTAATTTCATGCAGAATGATTACAAAAAATTTAACAGGATAAATAACCGGAGTATTCCAAATAATAATTGCGAATAATACGGCAAATATTAAAATTACTAATTCAAGCGATTGCTTTCGTTTTGCGGTAAGTTTCATAATTCCTAAAATTTATTCAGTAAATTTAATTAACAGTTTGAATTAAAAACAGATAATAGTTAATTTAGCTCAAAAATTTCTGCGTTTTATGCAGAACGATTATGGAATTTATGTTTTTACGCGGGTGTAGCTCAGTTGGTAGAGCATCAGCTTCCCAAGCTGGCGGTCACGAGTTCGAGTCTCGCCACCCGCTCAAAGAGGTTTACGGATTTCGAAATTATTTTCTCTGTTTTAATTAAAATTTTTCAGCCTTTCTTCTTGCAAAGATTTTAAAAAAGCTCTATAATTAAGCTTTCAATTTTTAAAAATG
>CAYNUJ010000072.1:2823-14511 GCA_964400095.1 uncultured Melioribacteraceae bacterium | reverse complement strand
GTTCAAGGGAAGGATGGACAAATAGTATTAGACCAAATTAGAACTGTTGACAAAAGGAGACTTGTAAAAAAAATAGATACTATCAATAAGAGAACTCAACTGAAATTACATAAAATATTAAATGAGATGTTCGCGCAATAATGCAATAGATCGCCACGCTCCGCTCGCGATAACGGGTATTTTCTTTTTAGGAAGTGTGATTACGGAGACTCTCTAGCCGAACAACCATTCAATCTAAAATAGCTTTTTAATTCGTCCTTAATTTTTAGTTCTTCATTTTTAATTTCCTATTCTTCCCATCAGTGTAAATCCGTTTAATCCGCGGTCTATCCAAATCAATAAAAAAAGTCGAACTTCCGCCCGGCTCAATTCTCAATTTTCCATTCTCAATTCTCCATTATTTCATCAACACCATCTTCCTGCTCGCCGAAAACCCATTCGCAGATAACGTGTATATATAAACTCCGCTGGAAAACTGGCTCGCGTCGAACTGCGCTTTGTATCTTCCCTTCTGTTTGAAACCGTTCACAAGCGTTTTTACTTCTCTGCCGAGCATGTCGTAAATTATTAATTTTACGTTTCCGCTTTGAGGCAATGCATACTTAATTGTCGTGCTCGGATTAAACGGATTCGGGTAATTTTGTTCTAAGGAAAAATCTGAGACCGAGAGCGAATTATCTTCAACGCCAACTGCAATCGGCTTTTCGGTTCTTTCAAATTGGGCGCCGGGCGCGTATAATACAGGTCCGCCCAAACGGCTGAAATCGTAAACAGTCGATGGAAAAAATTCTTTTACCATCCACTCGTTTTGGGCAATCCAAACTGTCCGCTCGGTAGAGAAAAACGGAAATTCCTGAGGCTGTATAGGAGGCGGGAGCACCTGTACGAGGAAGAAGAAAGAAACTTTATTATTGAATACTTTTGTATTGTAGGAGCCGGTGGATAATTGCAGCGTTTCGTCTGCAAGCCGTTCCGAAAGTCCTTTAACGCGGATATTGATAGTAGTAGTATCAAAATTTACGGTAATATCATTAGAGAATATTTCATTCACCTGATTTACATTCGCGGCAAAATTGAGAAAAGGATACCAGCCGTCGAATGCCGAAAGCTGATCAATAAACGTAGAATCGAATAATAATGTTGCCGCAGAATCAACTAAATCCGCGAATTTCAAATAATCATACGCCGCGCTTCCGTCGAACTTATAAAATGTGGAATCCACAAACGGCGAAAACCATATATAATCGGCGGAGGAATAAGCTGAAAGCACCACGGCGCTTGTGTCGCCGTAGTAGAATCCTGTTGTTGCAAAGGAATCCGCGCGGTAAAATTTGAACGAATCTACCGGCTGATTAAGCGAATCGAGCGCCGTGCCGAGCGAATACCAAACACTGCCGGGAGACGACGGGAAATAATCGGAAGCCGTTTGGAATTTATGCGAACTTACCGTGAATACGAGGAGGAACAATAAGAGTAATAACTTTTTCATTTTGAACTCCATTATTAATTATAAATTTCAATTAAGATAATAAGAATGACATTACCTCTTTGTGATTTAAAACAAAAAAATGATGCTTTCTCATAAACGAAAGATTTATTTGCCGGACTTAAACAAGAAAACTCATTCGTGTGTTTAAATTTCAGATATTCTTTTGCCGTTAAACTCCTCGAATAAACGATTTTAGCGCTTTAAAGATTTCACTCTCAAAATAACCCAATTACATTTCAAAATCTTTGCCGAGAAGATTCTTGAAGAAAAATTTCATTCCAAGTTTGAACGAGTGCATGAATTTATATCTTATTCCGTGCCGTTCGCCCGGGTATATCATCATTTCGAAATCTTTATTCGCGCTCTCAAGTTTGTTAACAAATTGAAACGTGTTTTGCAAGTGAACGTTATCGTCAATTGCTCCGTGCGTAATCAGCAAACCTCCTTTGTACTTATTTACGTAAGTTAGAACCGAGCTGTTTTTGTAACCGTCGGCGTTTTCCTCCGGAGTATCCATATAACGCTCGGTATATACATTGTCGTATAAAAGCCAGTCGGTAACCGAATATTGTGCGAGTCCGTAATCGAAATACTCCGCGCCGTAAGTCATAGCCATGCATGAAATGTAACCTCCGTAACTGCCGCCGGTAATTGCAATTTTATTCGTATCGACGAAAGATTTATTTTGCAGCCATTTAACAAAAGAAATATAATCGTTCATTTCCCATTTGCCGAGATTTCTATGCATCAGAGAAACTCCCGCTTTGCCGAAGTGCCCGCTCGCGCGGTGGTCGACTTGAGCCACAATTATGCCTTCCTGAGCCAGGTAGTTAGACTGCATCCAATAAGGGAAGGAATTATGAACCGTACCGGCATTCGGTCCGCCGTAAATTGAAATGAGAACCGGATATTGTTTGCTCTCGTCAAAATCAGCCGGCAGAAACCATTTAACCGGAAGTTTATATCCATCCGGAGTTTCAAAGCGGAACAACTCAACCTTGCCTAACTCGTAATCGTCAAATTCTTCGGATTTGGAATTTCCGAGGGATTTAACATGAGAACCGCCGCCGCTGTAAATATCTAATTTAGACGGTTCGGTTATGCTGCTGAATTTATCGTAAAAATATTTTCCATGCGGAGAAACCGTACACGAATGAGTTCCTTGCTCTACTGTCAGTTTTTGAAAACCATCGCCGTCAATATTAACTTTAAATAAATGGTTTTCGGTCGATTCGTTGTCCCAGCCTTCAAAATAGATAACGCCGTTATCTTCGTCAATAAGTTTTATACTCTTTACTTCCCACTTGCCGTCTGTAATTTGCGCCAACTTTTTGCCGTCCATGTTGTAATGGTAAAGATGTGCCCAACCCGATTTGTTGGAACGAATTATCATCCCTTTAGAATTTTTTAAAATATATAAATCCTGCAACCATTCAACCCATGAGTTTTGATGTTCTGTATAAATTAATTTCTTGGCGCCGTTTAACGGATCAACTCCGAATATTTTCAACGTATCCTGTTTCCGATTCATCCACTGAACGGTAAGTAAATTACCTTCGGGATTCCAAAATGGCCACGAAATATATTGATCGATTTCGTAATTGAAGTCCGCCCAAATTACTTTACCGGTTTTGACGTTAGCGATTCCCAATTTAACAATGGGATCGGGGTCTCCGGCTTTCGGGTAACGGGTTTTTTCCAACTCGCCGTGTTTACCTTTAGCATGGAATATCGGAAATTCAGGCACGGGAGAATCGTCGAAACGGAGGAAAGCTATATACTCCGAATTAGGCGACCACCAAAACGCGCGGTAATGCGAACTTCTGCCGAGAATTTCTTCGTAATAAACCCAAGAAGCCCAGCCGTTATAAATTAATTCTCCGCCGTCATTAGTTAATTTATTTTCCGTCTCGTTTTCGATGTCGTAAACGTATAAGTTGTGTTCTTTGGTGTATGCAACGAATTTCCCGTTGTTCGATAAAACAGGATTATTTTCCTTCGCCTCATCTTCCGTTAATCTAATAAACTCTTCATCTTTAACGGAGAAATAATATAAATCATTATCCTTTTTCAAAAGGAAATAATCGTACCGATCGTCATGTTCAATCGCCCTCGATAAATCAAACCCTTCAGGAATTTCTTTTTTCCATTTCGAATAATCAAAAACAGCCGTTTTTTCTCCGGTTTCTACATTTACTTTAAAAGTATTCCCCTTTTCCGATATTAAATAATTTTCGTCGTCAGCCCAACCTTGCAATCCAGGTAGTTTGTTAAATAGAGAGCTATTGCCAAAAGAAAATACATCTTTAACAGTTAGCTTTTTCTTTTGAGGAAAAGCTATAGTTGATAACAAAAGCAAGGAAATTAAAACTAAATTTTTATTCATATAAACACCTTCTATTATGTTGTACTGAAAAATATTAAATGATTCATAAAAATTACAATTAAAATAAATTTTCTTGCATAGACAATCCCCAAATTCCTCATAAAACTTTCGCAGCAATTAATGATTATTGCATATTAGAAATGTAATTACTAACTTTATGTTCGGATGAAATCACAAAGTATATTTGGGAATTTTACTTTGACAAGAAATAAAGCGCCAATAAGACTAATTCTAACCTTATCAGTAATAATTTTTATTGCCGAAGCCTTTATTATGTTAATTCTTGATGTTGTTTCCCAATATCTTCATATACCGGATACGTTAGCCGATCCTATTTTATTGCTGCTTTTTCTGATACCCGCGCTTTACATTTTTGTGTTCCAACCGATGATTGCAAATATCGCAGAAAAAGACAAAGCGCTGGAAGAATTAAAGTCGGCAAACAGACTCATAAGCGAACACAAAAATATATTGGAAAAAGAAGTAAAAAAACAAACAGAAATGCTCCGCGAAAGTTTGGAGATACAGGACGCAATAAATTCAGCATTGAGACTTTCAATTGAGAATGTACAAATCAATAAACTTGCCGAAAAACTCATTAATATTTTTTTAAAACCAAAGTTAACGGATGATATCGACGGAATTGTATTTCTTCTAAGGGATAAAGATAAAAGATACTGCGCCAAAATCAATACCGGAATAAGCGAAGACCTCTTTAACAAAATTGACAAATTATGTTCCGAAGTCAATTGGGAAAAGAACATAAGGAATTTATTAGACGACCGAAATCTTAATTACAAAATTATACCCATAAATAGTAAAGGCAGAATCTATGCGTATAAAGTTCTAATTTATAAAAAGGATTACAACGACAACCACCATTTGGAAGTTTACACATCGACCTTTGTTAAATTAATCGGATCAATACTGCAAAGAATTTCCGATCAAATAACGCTTAAAGAAGAAGAGGAAACGCTTTCAACCGTACTGGAAAGCACATTAACAGCAGTAATAACGGCAGATAAAAACGGAATCATACAGATTTTCAATAAAGCAGCCTCAAGAATATTCGGATACGCAAATGAGGAAATTATCGGTCAAAACTTTAAAGTATTGTTGCCGGAACCATATAGAAGCAAACATGATAATTACCTAAAAAAATATTTGGAAACAGTCGTTAAAAATATTATTGGAGTGGAACATGTAGAGCTTATTGCACAAAGGAAAAACGGAGAAACATTTCCTATGGAAATTTCGGTGAATGAAACAAAATTGGGCAGCGAGCATTTATTTGTCGCTTCCATTTCGGATATCTCCCAAAGAAAGAAGAATGAATATCAATTGTTACTCCGTAATTTCGCAATTGACGCCGCCGCAAATTCAATAATTATGACGGATACGGAAGGAATTATTTCGTATGTCAATTCCGCCTTCTTGAAAATGACCGGTTTCTCACAAGAAGATATTATCGGTAAAAAAACAAGCATATTTAAGTCGGGCAAACACGATAACGATTTCTACCGGAATCTCTGGTTGACCATTCTAAACGGAGATATTTGGAGCGGTAGATTGATTAATAAAAAGAAGAACGGTGAACTGTATTACGAAGAAATGACTATTACGCCTGTTAAGGATGAATCCGGCAAAATTATAAATTTTATAGCGGTTAAACATGATGTTTCCGAAGAAGTTAAGCACGAAAAGAGAATAAAAGAATATCTCGATCAATTGGAACAACAGAAAAAAGAGCTTGAAAAACTGAATGAGGAATTGAAAGAAGCAAATATTTCCAAAGATAAATTTTTCTCTATTATTGCGCACGATTTAAAAAGCCCTTTTTCTGCGCTTCTGGGTTATACTCAAATTTTTCAAGAAGAATTCGATGATCTTAGTCCGGAAGAAATAAAGGAATTTACGGACGCGATTTCAACAATCACAAGAAATATTTATCAGTTGTTATTAGATTTGTTGGATTGGGCGCGGATTCAGACCGGAAGGATGGAAATGACTCAAACGGATTTTAATTTATATATAATTATTTCAAATATTATTTCTACATTAAAACCCGTCGCCGATAAAAAGAATATTGAAATTGCTTTTAGCGGTGATAAAAGTTTCAGCGTTTTTGCAGATGAGAATATGATAAAAATGGTCATAAGAAATCTAATTTCAAACGCAATTAAATTCACTTACAAGTCCGGCAAAATCAATGTTAGTCTTAACAAAGATGGAAATAAAATAATTTGCTGTGTAGAGGATAACGGTATAGGGATGTCTGAGAAGGATATGAATAAATTGTTTAAGTTAGACGTTCAGCATACAAGTAGAGGAACGGAGGAAGAAAAAGGAACCGGACTCGGATTAATACTTTGCAAAGAGATGGTAGAAAGAAACGGAGGAGAAATTTGGGTTGAAAGCAGGGTGGATGTCGGTAGTAAATTTTTATTCACTCTGCCGGTATCGAATGAATAGGATTGGATGAGATGAAAGATATTTTGAAAACATTAACCGTCTTGGAAACAATTATCAACAGTCCGAATGAAGTTATTATTTTTGCTTTAGATAGGAATTATCGTTACCTCACCTTTAATAAGCTGCATGAGAGCGTTATGAAGCAGATATGGGGCGTGGAAATTGAACAAGGCGGCTGTATGCTGGATTATATCAAAAATAATGAAGACAGAATAAAAGCAAAAAATAATTTTGACCGCACTCTTGCCGGAGAAAGTTTTGTATTGAATGAGGAATACGGCGACGAGAAATTAAAACGCAAATATTATGAAGACCATTATGACCCGATTGTGCTCGATAACGGAGAAGTTATCGGTTTAACTGTTTTTCTTACCGAGATTACCGAAAGGATTAGGAAGGAAAATGAGTTAAAAGAGTTAAATGAGAAGTTGGAAAAATTAGTCGATTTAAGAACCAAAGAACTTAAAGAAAGCGAAGAAAAATATCGTAATTTGGTTGAACTTTCGCCGGATATTATCGCGCTTCATTCCGAAGGTAAAATAATTTATGTTAACGACGCCGGAGTAAAAGCTTTCCGCGCTTCCTCGCCCGACGACATAATAGGGAAACCCACGTTAGATTTTGTACATGAGGAATCCAAGGCTCTTGCGCTTAAAAGAATAACGGAGCTTTATGCAGGCAAAGAATATACTCCGTTTGTTTTGGAGAAATTTGTTAGATTGGACGGAACCGCTTTCGAGGCGGAAACAACGGCAAGAAGATTAATGTATGAAAACAAACCCGCTGTGCATGTTTATATCAGGGATATTTCGGAAAGACTTGAAGCGGAAAGGAAACTTGAGGGAATTCATAAAATTTACCGGAAAGCCATCAGTAGTTTTAAAGGCGTGCCTTATAGATTAAATTTTGACAATAAAAGCTATTCTTTTATTGGAGAGGGGAGTAAAGAACTCTTCGGCGTTGCCGCGAATCAATTCTCCGGCAAATTACTCAAAAGTATGATTAAAGAAATTCAACTTCCTATCGAAGGCGGATATAACTCTATTGAAGAATTGTTTTTGAAATTCAATTCCGGTCAAGTCGCCCAATTTAACGCGGAATATAAAATTGTTACTCCGGACGGAAAAACCAAGTGGATAAGCGACGACGCGGTTCCTATAAACGACGATAATGGAACTGTTATCGGGTCTTTAGGCATTCTAAAGGATATAACAAACCAAAAATTAGCCCAGTTAAAAGTTATTGAGAGTGAACAGAAATTTCGCCTTATTACCGAACAATCCAGCGACGGGATAATTATAGTTGATGAAACTTTTAAAATTGTCGAATGGAATAAAGCGCAGGAAAAAATTACCGGCTATACAGAGGAAGAAGTTATAGACAAACTTTTATGGGACGTAAATTATTGGATGCTGCCGGAAAGAATCAAAACACCGGATTTCAAAAAGAAAATTGAAATGTCTTTTAGAAATGTGATGGCTGATAAAGCGCCTGAAAATTTTTGGGGTTTAAGAGAATTTACGATTAAATGTAAAGACGGAAGGGAAAAAGTAATTCAAACTTCTAATTTCAAAGCGAAATCCTCTTTGGGAAAATTAATAGGCAGTATAACGCGCGATATTACCGCGCAGGCGGAAATAAAGAAAAATCTCGAAAAGGCAAAGGAACTCGCCGAAAGATCCGATAAATTAAAATCCGAATTTCTTGCTCAAATCTCCCATGAAATAAGAACGCCAATCAATGTGATGCTAAGTTATAGCGAGTTTCTGAATAGCGAAATTGAACAAAAATTAAGCGATGAATATCAGTATGTGTTCAACGCTATCAAAAGCGGAGGAAGAAGAATAATCCGCACGGTAGATTTAATACTTAATTTTGCCGAAGTTCAAAAAGGGATTTATGATTATCAGCCTAAGAAGATTGATCTCTACCTCGGAGTTCTTAAAGGAATATTCGATGAAGAAAAACAGATAGCAATTAACAAAGGAATAGAAATTAATTTGACGAATAACTCGTCCAAATCAAAAGTGTTCGCGGATGAATATTCGGTTTCTCAGATATTTATTAATTTGATCGATAATGCAATCAAGTACACGAGCGAAGGGAAGGTCGATATAATTATTGACGATGAGAATGACGAAAAAATTAAAGTTTCGGTTGTTGATACCGGAATAGGAATTTCGGAAGAATATTTGCCGAAACTGTTTTCCCCTTTTACTCAGGAGGATTTCGGATATACGCGGAAATACGAAGGCAACGGACTCGGATTAGCTCTGGTTAATGAATATTGCAAGTTGAATGAAGCCGAACTCAAAGTCGAAAGTAAAAAAGACGAGGGGAGTACTTTTATCGTTTTATTTCGGCGGGAAATGAAATGAAGTTTAGAACGGAATTGATAATTTCCGAAAAGCGGGAATTAATTTCTCCCGATACTCAAATATTTCTCAGCGGGTCTTGTTTTGCCGACAATATCTCCTCGCGTTTGGTCAAATTTCATTTTAACGCTTTGGGTAATCCTTTCGGAGTTTTATTCAATACGGCATCTATATATAATCTTTTTAAAATTGTCCGGTCGGGAACTGACTTGTCATACACAGATTTGGTTTTTAACATGGATGAATGGCATAGTTTTTACCATAATTCTGAATTTTCAGATATTTCTCCTGAAAGAGTAATTGAAAAGACAAATAATTCTATCGCATCAACCCGTGATTTTTTACTTAACTCCGATATGATAATTCTTACTTTCGGAACATCCTTTGTCTTTGAATATAAGGAATCCGGAATGGCAGTCTCCAATTGTCATAAAATTCCACAGAATAAATTCGAAAAAAAATTTTTGTCGGTTGAAAATAATATTAAGTACATTCAAGATTCTCTGGATATTATCGGCGATACCGCTCCGAAAGCGGAAGTTGTTTTGACCGTGAGTCCCATTAGGCACTTAAAAAACGGACTTCACGGAAGCCAATTGAGTAAAGCTTCTCTGCTGCTTGCGGTTGATGAAATCGTTCGGAGAAATAAAAACGTCTCTTATTTCCCGTCATACGAATTGTTATTGGATGATTTACGGGATTATAGATTTTTTGCCGCGGATTTAGCGCATCCGTCGGAAGAAGCGGTTGAATACATTTGGGAAAAATTCACGGAAGCATTTTTTACGCACGGAGCCAAAGAGTTTTTGATTGACGTTCAAAAACTTATTTCCGCAGCGGAACACAAACCCCGCGGCGCTTCATCGCCTATATATGCGGCTTTCCTTAAAACCCAGTTGCAGAACATTGAACAATTACGTGAAAAATATCCGTTTGCCGATTTCAGTAAAGAGGAGGAAATGTTCGGCAGCCGGCTTGCTCAAATTTCCTGAGTTAATTCCGAAAATCTTTTGTACGGAATAGCCAATAAACTTTCCGCGTGAAAAGCTCCGTTAGCCAATCCGATCATCGATACTTTTGCCGCAGTCTCGGCGTCCGGCGCTTCGTAAATATCCATAAAATCATATTTGCCCAAAAGAGCGTAATGCGCGGTGAATTTCACTTCAGGGCATTTACTTCGGACTTGTTCCAGCCATTCACGTCCCAATTGGGGACGGTCTTTCATATGCCGGGCGCTTTTCGGGGAGAGTTTAGTGAGCAAAACGAATGTTTGCATAATATCCTCCTATACGTTTTCAGGATTCAGTATAGGTTTAATCCAGGAATTGTTTTAGTGTTGTACCGAATTCCTCGGGTAAAATCGGCTTTTCGAAAATTTCTTTTACTCCGAGAGCTTTATATTTTGCTATCAGTTCTTTATCGAGTTTACCGGAAACAATAATTACCGGAACAAACTTTGAATTGAATTTTTTCTTTGCAGCTTCCACTAATTGAATACCATTCAACAGCGGCATTTCATGATCGGAAATTATAAGCGACGGCGCTTCGGCGTCGATTATGCCCAAGGCTTCGAAACCGTTTTCCGCTTCAATAATACTGCAGTTATCGACGTTATCTTTAAGTATTTGGGCAATTAGTTTTCTATTTGTTAAATCGTCCTCTACAACCAGTACTTTTGCGCTTGCTTCGGGAAGCGTGAAATGAAACTCCGTACCTTCATTTTTCTTGGAGTAAAACCAGATGTTTCCTTTATGCTTATCAATAATTTCTTTTACTAAAGTAAGTCCCAAACCGCTGCCTTTTTCTCCTTCGGTTCCTTCGAGCGTAAACTTTTCGTCAATTTTAAATATTTTATCCTGATGATTTTCGGGGATGCCGACGCCTTCGTCTTTAATTACAACTTCTATTATACCTTCGTTAAAATTACCGGCGGTAACAAAAATGTTTTTCTCGGGCGGAGTAAATTTAATAGCGTTGCTTAACAAATTTTTCACCGCTTGTCCGAGCAGCCTGTCGTCGGCAAGAACATAAATATCTCGTGGAATGTCAATTTTTACCGATACGCTTTTCCTAATTGCGTTGCCGGTAAGAACCGACGCGGAATTGTTTATGACATCGGCTAATTTTATACGTCGGATATTTAAATTGATTTTTCCCGTCTGCAGCCTCGACCAATCGAGTAGATCATTGATAAGCTGAAGTTCATTTTTTGCCGCTTCGTAAATATATTCTAAATATTCGCGCGCTTCGTCGGAGGAAATGTCTTCTTCCTTAAGTAATATTTCGGAAAAGCCCAATAAAGAAGTAAACGGAGCGCGTAAATCGTGTGAAACAATTGAGATGAATTTATCTTTCGATGCGTTCTTTTTTCGGTAAGATTCTTTTAAGTTCATTAAAGATTCTTCCCGTTCAATAAAATCGGTAATATTAACATACACCGAAAAAACGGATTTCAATTTATTTTCTTCAAAATGAACGCCGGTGTTTTTCCTAAGCCAGATAATTTTACCATCCGATTTTTTAATTCTAAAAGTGACTTCGAAATTTTCCTCTCCAACGGCATTTTTAATTTCCGCGGTCACTTTTTTAACTTTAATTAAATCGTCTTCGAGTATCATGGATGAAAGCAGTTTGCCGTCTTTTTCAAGAGCGGCATTATCCAGTCCTAAAATAGATTTGAAATTAGGCGAGTAAACGGATTTTTCCTTCCCTTCGGCGTCGAATAATAACAACTCCAAAAAATACATATTGGACGAACCGAGAGTTCCGTGAACGAAATTGATTAACTCTTCGTTAGCGCGATCGATAAATATTTTTCGGACTTCCTCGAATGCCGTTTCGTCTCGTACTAATTGTTTGAGTTTATCTAAGGAAAATTCTTTATTCATTATATATAGTTTTTTTATTCACCCCCTAATTTAATAATTTAATTGATAATAGACATAACTTAATGCAGGCAATCTTAT
>CAYNUJ010000072.1:0-2723 GCA_964400095.1 uncultured Melioribacteraceae bacterium | reverse complement strand
CTACAATTCGCTTTGCGGAATAAATTTTTCCCGTTATTTCGAGAATACCCTGCGAAGCGACCGAAACAGTTCTATTGGCTTCGTCGGAATAAATAAACGAACCCGGCAGACTTTCGATATTGCCGTCGAATGCCGCGCCTACAATCTCCGCGTTTTTATTTATTACCGCGCTTCCGGAATTACCGCCGATAATATCATTTGTGGATACAAAGTTTAACGGAGTTTCCAGGTTAAGTTTGTTTTTGTTCGTTAACCATTCTTCGGGTAAATCCCACGGAAATTTCTTTTGATGGGAATAATACCTGTTGTACAAACCGTAAAACGTTGTGAACATAGGCGCTTCTGTGCCGTTATATTCATATTTTTTCATTACTCCGTCGCTAATTCGTAGAGTAAAAGTTGCGTCGGGAGGAATGGAAGTTCCGTAAACCGCGTAAAGCGCTTGTCCCAATTCTTCTCTCAGAGGTTTTAGCGTATTATTTAACTCCGTCATTCTTTTCTGCAATTCGGGAACTTTTCTATTTTCGATATTCAAATACTTTTGAACCGGATCGTTAGTTAAGTCTATCTGCTTACCTTCGGAAATCAATGAAACTAATTTTTCCTTATCGCTGAGAACAGTTGATTTAAGGAGCCAATCTACCGCGTCTTTTCCCGTTCTGCTTCCGAAAAGAACTTTGTACGCTTCATGAGAGCTGCCGATGTTATCAAGCATAAATTTATTCATCAGAAGTAATTTTTCATATTCGTAAGGCGCGAAATATTTTTCGCCGAAAAGATTATCAACAGCCGATTGGATATCTTCTTTTGAAGATTCCGTGGAAACGAGCTGAGCGGCAGTTTCGGAGATCATTGAGGCGATCTTGAACAATACAGGGGAAACGAATGGGTTCCGCTGATATACAGATAATTCCGGCGCGATTTTCTTCTTTTCGTTAACCGCGTTTTCAATCGCTTTCCAAATGTGACTGTATTTAGCCGCTAATTCCGCTTTGCTTTTCACTGCGTTTTTAAAGTTTTTTTCGAAATCCATTTTACGCGCCCACAGATATGGATCGCGCAATCCTTTTAACTGTCCGGTCATTGCTTTTTCGCTGTTGGCGAGCATAAAGAAATTTCTTTCAAATTGTTCTTTATGTTCGGGATATTCGTCCATCATTTTCTTATAGATAGCTTTTAATCCGCTGATCAACTCGACTCGATTTTTCAAACTCATGTCTCTCATATAAGCGAGTTCGGACATAGTTTTCAATCGCTCCGTTCTTCCCGGATTACCGACTACAAATAAAGGTTCTCCCGGCTGCGCTCCGTTCGCACTCCATTTGAAAAAGTGTTCGGTTTCAAGCGGTTCTCCGTTTTCATCGTAAACGCGTACGAACGCGAAATCGGGGTTGTATCTCGGATAAGTGAAATTATCCGGATCCCCGCCGTACAAGCCCATATCGCTTTCTTCTACGTAAACCATTCTTACGTCGTCGTATCTTTTATATCCGTATAAAGAATATCTTCCTCCGCTGTAGAGCGGAACAATTTTAATTTTGAGTCCGGTGTCTTCGGCGTATGAGCCTTCGATCTGTTTCAATATTTCTTCTTGAAGAGCGGCTTTTTCTTCCGGGGTTTTGCCTTTATTTGCAGCTTCGGAAACTTCGTCTGTAATATCTTCTATTAGAACCAACTGATCTACAAACACGCCGGGGATTTTCCTTTCGTCGGCAAGCGTCTGCGCGTAAAACCCGTTATTCTTGATGTCCTCGCCTTCCTTTTGAATTCTATCGGTTATAAAATCAACGCAATGATGATTCGTCATTACTAAGCCGTCGCCTGAAACAAACGAGGCTGAACACCAATTTGCAAATTTTAAAGCCGACATTCTCACATCGTCCAACCATTCGTCGCTCGGACGGAATCCGTATGTTTTATCGAAATAATCTACCGGCGCGTATTCGAACGTCCACATTTTTCCGGTATCGAATTTTCCCGCTTTTACAGTATCGAAATTTTGCCAGGGTATATTTTGTTTGGTTGTTTCAAGCGAAGTGGAACACGCAGAAACTAAAATTATAAAAAATGAAAATAGCATTAGTAGTTTTGTTAATGAGTGTTTTTTTAACATGATTACTCCTTAAAGATTTGAGAGCAAAAAATAATTATTTAATTTGATATAATTCAGCTTTTTTTAGACGAGAGAAAAAAGAAATTGTTCAATGGAAGGAATAATGATTGTCGTTATTTCGTTGAAAAACCGTAGAGATTTAACCATTGCAGCAATGTAAAAAACGAATAAAAATAAATTCCATTCATATTCCATAATGTAAAGAATATTTTTCCTGCCAAACCTGTCAATAGTAATAAAACCTCTACGAGGTTTAATAGTTATTACACCGTAATCGGCAATAAAATAATTGAATTCTTACGGAATTGGGACGGGTTTGATAAAAGCAAAAATGCTAATTATAATAATTTACAACAACATTATTTTTATATACATTACAAAGGCGCTCAGATATTCACAATTCTATGTTGGGACAACCCTCTATAGCGGGCAAGCTCGCGAGTTGTCCCAAAAATTAGTTATGTCATTATTTTATCAAAATCATTTTGCGTATTTGGGTAAAATTCTTACCGACTTCCAATTTATTTACAGCGCTTAATTTGTAAAAATAAATTCCACTTGAAAGAGAACCGGCATCAAATTGAACACTGTAATTACCTGCAGCCTGTTC
>CAYNUJ010000071.1:0-14634 GCA_964400095.1 uncultured Melioribacteraceae bacterium | reverse complement strand
AAGAAGGTATTCCAACGAAATATGCTTTGTATCAAAACTACCCGAATCCGTTTAATCCTTCAACCGAAATTAAATTCGCTCTGCCTGAAGCAGCCGACGTGAAAATAACAATTTATAACAGCGTGGGAAAAGAGGTTGGCGTAATTGCGAACCGGAATTTCGGCGCCGGTTATCACAAAATTACCTGGAATGCTTCCAACATGGCGACAGGAGTTTATTTCTACGAAATGAAAGCGGGAAATTTCTCTAAAATAAATAAATTAATGTTGATTAAATAGCAATACCTCCTACAATGAAAAAACCCGGATTCCAATTCCGGGTTTTTCATTTTTAAATAATTTATACTTAAATTTATAAAATATTCATCAAATATTTTTTCAGACAACTCACAATAACTGAAGGAGTGAAAATGAGAAATAAAATATTTTTTTTAACAACACTCACAGCAATCTTAATATTTTCATTTTCTAATCTGTGGGCGCAGGGCGTTACCACAGGTTCAATTAATGGAATTATTACAGACGCCGACGGGGATCCCCTTCCAGGGGCTAACATAATTGCGGTGCATGTGCCCAGCGGCGCTCAATATGGAGCAGCCTCTCGCGAGAGCGGAGCTTATAATCTGCCCAACCTAAAAGTCGGCGGACCTTATAAGATTACCGTTTCATACGTCGGTTTCGACCCTCAAATTAAAGAGAACGTTTATGTTAATTTGGGTCAAAAACTGAGAGTTGATTTTGAAATGCATGGAAAATCGGTTGAGATCGGTCAAGTTACCGTAACCGCCGAGCAAAGCGAAGTGATGAACAGCAACCGTACCGGCGCGGCTACTTACGTTAATCCGAAGCAAGTTCAAGAATTACCTTCAATTAAAAGAAGTACGCGCGATTTAACCAGATTAGACCCTCGAAGCGATGGCAACTTTAGTTTCGGAGGTAAAAACTGGCTGTTCAACAGCATATCTCTCGACGGCTCCTACTTCAACAATCCTTTCGGCTTGGACGATCCGGCTCCGGGAGGACAAGCCAACGCTGAGCCGGTTCCTTACGATGCGGTAGAACAGGTGCAAATATCCGTAGCGCCTTATGACGTTAGAGAAGGCGGATTTACCGGCGCGGGTATTAATACTGTTACTAAAAGCGGTACAAATTTACCCAAAGCTTCGCTTTACAGCTTTATGCGTAACGAAAGTATGATAGGAAACAAAGTAAGCGGATCAAAAGTGATAGCCAATCCGACTTTGTCCTATAACCAAAGCGGTTTCTCCGCTTCCGGTCCTATTTTGAAAAACAAACTTTTCTTCTTTATAAACGGAGAAATTGAAAGAAGAGAAGATCCGGGTTCTAATTTTGTCGCCGATAGAGACGGTATAATTACTTTCGGAGAATCGCGCGTAAGAGCAAGCATTATGGATTCTATTCGCAAAAGAATGAAAGACGTTTATAATTACGATACCGGTCCATATGAAGGCTATATTAACAATACCGAAAATGAAAAACTTATTATTAAATTGGATTGGAATATCAACAGCAATAATAACTTTTCTTTCCGTTACAACAGATTGGACGCGCGGCGGCAGCTTCCTCCTCATCCGTTTGTTCTTAGTCCGGGCGGAACGGGACGCGGTCCGAATGAAAACTCTCTTCCGTTCCAAAATTCAGGTTACAGAATTAATAATCGGCTGAATTCATTCGCTATGGAATTAAACAGCAGGTTTAAAAACGGTTCCAACCGATTTTTCGCGAGTTACAACAGATTCAGAGATTACCGCGATCCTATGAGCGTTCCGTTCCCGACAATAGATATAGCTGAAAACGGCGTTACATACACAACGTTAGGGCATGAGCCTTTTTCAATACACAACATATTGGATCAGGACGTTCTTCAACTGACGGACAATTTCAGTTATTATTACGACAAACACGTCTTTACCGTCGGTTCCACATTTGAATATTATTCATTCTTCAATTCATTCAATATTTTCCGTAACGGAGTGTTTTTTCTTCCTTACTTCCTCGATTTTGAAGGCGACGGAATCCCCAACGGCTCAACGTTTTTCAGTCTGGCGGATTTCTTCGCTCAGACCGACCCTAGCAATCCGATAAAACTTAGTCAAATGGTCGGCAGCGGTCCCTACAAAGGTGAAAATATTGATGTAGGTCAATTGGCTTTCTACGTTCAGGATGAATATCTCGCCAGCGACAAACTCAGTTTGACATTTGGTTTGAGAGTAGATATGCCGATGTATTTTACGACTCCCGTGGATAATCCTTTCTCGCGGGGACTTACATTATTAGACGAAAACGATAGACCGGAAACGGTAGATCAGAGCAAACTTCCAGGCATTATTCCTCTTTTCTCTCCAAGAATAGGATTCAATTGGGATGTAAGCGGAGACCGCATTACACAATTGCGCGGAGGTACGGGAATATTTACCGGAAGAATTCCTTTTGTTTGGGTTGGTAATAATATTTCGAATCCGGGCGCGAACCCGAATCTTTATCCGGCTAAAGCTCCAATTTATACGAAGGACGGATCGTCTCTCGCTCAATCATTTGATTTGAACGCCATGTCGAGCGATTTCAAATGGCCTCAGGTTTGGACTTCAAACTTTGCTATTGATAGAGTTCTCCCCGGCGGTTATCTGGGAACTTTGGAAGTGATATACGGAAAGGATATTAATTCCATTTATGTAAGAAACGCGGATCTTAAAAAGCCGGAGAGATATTTACCCGACGGCAGACCTTATTTCGGCGGTCAGGGAAACAACGAATTAAATCCCGACGGCGGCGCCGGAGCTTATGTTATTGATAATTCCGATCAGGGTTATAACTTCAACTTCACGGCGCAGCTTCGGAAGCAATTCGATTTCGGTTTGAACGCTATGATCGCATATAATTTTACCGAAGCAAAAAGTCTTATGAAATCTACCGAAATCGCTTCCGTTCTCTGGTCCGAAAATCCGGTTCAAGGCGACCCAAACAATCCCGGATTGAGCTTTTCCGAATTCGGTCAGCGACACAGATTTATCGGTAGTTTTACTTATAAGAAAGAATGGAACAAAATGCTATCGACAAGTTTTGGCGTTTTTGTTGAACTGGGTCAGGGCAACAGATTTGCAGGATCGGGCGGAAATAGATATTCCTTTGTTTATTCCGGAGACGTGAACGGCGACGGTTCAAACGGAAACGATCTGATATACATTCCGAAGAATAAAAGCGATATTTACTTCGATCCGTACACCGACGCTTCGGGTAATGTAGTTACTCCCGACGAACAATGGAATGCTTTCAACGCCTTTATTGAACAAGATGATTACCTAAGTCAGCACAGAGGCGAAATTGCCGAAAGATTCGGTATGATCAATCCTTGGTATTTCAATATAGATATGAGAATACTTCAGGATTTCACATTCAATTTCGGCGGTTCCGACCATACATTCCAATTGAGTTTGGATATTCTAAACGTTCCTAATTTACTCAACTCAAGTTGGGGCGTTCGTCAAGTCGCCAATTCCGCCGCAACGTCTCCGCTGCAGCTCGTCAAATTCGATTCCGACGCGGCTAACAGCGTACCCGACGGCACGCCGGTTTTCAATTTCAAGAGTACGGCAACTAAAACATTTATAGACGATCCGAGCATTCTTTCCAGATGGCAGATGCAGCTTGGATTGAGATATATGTTTAATTGATCAATTTTGAGAGCCGGTTAAGACCCGGCTCTTTTTATTTTAACGAGGTTCTATTTCACGCAAAGACGCGGAGGAACATAGAACACAGATTTACCCGCCCGAGGCGGGTGAACGCAGATCGAACGGATTTACACAGATGGGAAGAACAAAGAATTAAAAATTAAAAATGAAAAATTAAGAATGACTATTTTCGATTGAAGATTAATGATTTGAGATTTACCGAATGACTATTTGTTCTGTCGTTATAAGAGACGAGCGAATATATTACTCTCATTCGCGCATTAGCGGCATTGTCTTTCACGCGGAGCCGCAAAGACGCGGAGAAGAAACTGAACACGGATGACGCAGATCGAACGGATTCACACGGAGAGGAACAATTAAAAATTAAGAATTAAAAATGAAGAATGATTATTTGCGATTGAAGATTTATGATTTGAGATTTACCGAATGACTATTTGTTCTGTCGTTTTGCAGATATTCATCCAATCATCCGCGGAGCATCTTACGGACATTCATCCCAAGTCCACTTTTGAGCAACGCATCCGTCCATCCAATGTCCATATTTCAGCAGCACATCCATTCATCCAAAGCCCATTTTTCAACGGCTCATCCGTCCATCCCAAGTCAATTATTAAGCTGCGCATCCAGCCATCCCAAGTTAATTTTTTGAACGGCGCATCCTTCGCAGTAAACCGCAATTGCATCATTACAAATTTGATTTAAACCCTATGAATGATATTTTTGTGTATTCTAAATTTATTTCAGGTTTAAATGAAAAAAAATATTTTTCTCAAAGTGTTTTTTATTTTTATTTCGAGCGTTTCAATCGGACAATCTTTAGATAAGATAGTTTCCGCTAAGATCGATTCGTTTTTGATTAATGATTATCAAAATTCCACAACAATTTCCGCCGAGATTTATAATCTTACGAAGGATTCTCTTTTATTCGCGCGCGATGAAAAACTTCTGCTTCACCCCGCGTCCAACATGAAAATATTAACTACCGCCGCGGGACTCCTTTTCCTAAAACCGGAATATGAGTTCGTCACGGAATTATTTTATGAAGGAAATATTTCCGGCAATATTTTGAAGGGAAACCTTTACATAAAGGGCGGATTCGATCCCGATTTAACTTCGGAGGATTTGGAAAAATTTGTGGATGTCGTTCTCGACGCCGATATTGAAACGATAGAGGGAAATATTTACGCCGATGTTTCACTGATGGATAACAGATTTTGGGGAAACGGCTGGATGTGGGACGACGACCCGGGTTCCGATTTTCCATATTTAACGCCTTTAAATATCAACGACGACTGCGTTTCAATTGAAATTAAACCCGGGAACGCCGGGGAGAAGGCTCATGTAAATATTCTTCCGCGTTCGCTTTTTTATACTTTTGAAAATGATCTCATCACCGACACTTCCAAAAGCCGCTTTCTCGTTACGAGGGATTGGATAAATAGAAAAAATCATTTTATTATTTCGGGAACCGTTAATGCGGATTTCGAACCGGATACTCTTTTTAGAAATTTGGCTCATACAAATTATTACGCGGTAACGCTGCTTAAAGAAAAATTGTACCGCGAGGGAATAAATACTTTTGGAGTAATCGATACGGCTCAGGTTCCTAAAGAAGCGAAAATGATTGCAAATATCCGCCGCAGATTCGACGATGTGATTGTAAATTTGAATAAATCAAGCGATAATCTTTCGGCGGAGATGACGCTGCGCGCGCTCGGAAGTTTGGCGAAACATGAAAGAATTTCGGCGGCTGACGGAATTGTAATGGTCGATAGTTTAATTGAACTTGCCGGACTCGATCCGGATAATTATAGAATTGTTGACGGCTCCGGAGTATCTCATTATAATTTAATCTCAACTGAATTGATCGTTTCCGTTCTGAAATATCTATACAATCGCAAACGCGGATTATATGAAATATTAAAAAGCTCCTTTCCAGCTGCGGGAGTTGACGGCACATTGAAGAACAGAATGAGGAAGGGATACGCTTTTGGAAATGTTCACGCAAAAACGGGAACTTTAAGCGGAGTAAGTTCGCTTTCGGGATATTTGAAGAACGCCGGCGGGGAAGATATCGTATTTTCAATTTTTGTTCAGAACTTTGTCGGCGGCGCGAATAAAGCGAGAAATCTGCAGAATGCTATTTGTGAAATTTTAAGCGGTTATTCGGAATGAAATACACATCAATTTTAATTGCCGCGATTCTCTTTATTGCCGGATGCGGAAATAAAGAAGAAGTAAAACTAAATGAAAGCTATACGTTTGCATCCATTCAAAAGAACGAATCTTTTAACGCCGATTCCGCTTATAAATTTATAGAAGAACAAATTTCTTTCGGTCCGAGGAATCCTAATTCCATTGGACAAGTTGAATGTCTCGATTATTTGAGTTCCAAATTAAACGCCTTTCTTCCAAATATTTCAATCGATTCGTTTCACTACAACGGATACGACGGAGAGCGGCTGAAACTTTTCAATATAGTCGGACAATTTAATCCGAACGCCTCAAATAAAATTCTGCTTGCTGCGCATTGGGATACAAGACCCAGAGCGGAAAGAGCGCTGAGTAATAAAGACAAGCCGATAATAGGAGCAAACGACGGAGCCAGCGGCGCTGCGGTTCTACTTGAGATTGCCCGTAATCTGAAAAAAATGAATTTGGATTTCGGCGTTGATATTGTCTTATTCGACGGCGAGGACTACGGCAGGGAAGACGACCTCGATAATTTTTGTCTTGGTTCAAAATATTTTGCCGCCGTAAATAAAACAAAATATCAATTTGCCGTTGTTCTCGATATGATTGGGGATAAAAACGCCGAGTTTGAAAAGGAATATAATTCCTACAACACCGCGCAGCGGGAGGTGGAAATGATTTGGGGAATCGCGCGGAATATTGGAGCGGATAAGTTTAACTTAAGCGACCCGCGACACAATGTTTACGACGATCACATCCCTCTTATCCAAGCCGGAATTAAAGCTCTCGATATTATTGACGCGGGGCTTATAGGCGGCAAAGATGCCGGCAGAGATTACTGGCATACTCACCGGGACGATATGAGAAATATAAGCCGGGAAAGTTTGAAACAGGTTGGCAGCGTTATGCTTACTTTATTAGGCTCGATTAATTTTAACGGGGAAAAATGAAAAATTACACAAGATTTTCGGTCGCCGCGATTCCGTTTAACGCGGATATTTTAAGCGGTCTGCTTTGGGAATTGCCCCTTGCGGGAATTACGGAAGAGGAAGGTTATTTGAATGTTTTTGTCGATGAGGATTCCGGGATAAAGAAAGAAAACATTACCGAGCGTTTGGATGTAATGAAGTTATTTAATTTGATCGAGAGTTACGAAGTTTCGCAGGAAAGTTTTGCCGATAAAAATTGGAACGAGGAATGGGAGAAGAATATTAAAGTGATTGAGGTTACCGATAAGATTGTGATTAAACCTTCATTCAAAAAATACGAAGCGAAACAGGGACAGATTATTTTAGAGATCGATCCGAAAATGTCTTTCGGCACGGGAGAACACGCGACTACAAGGCTTGTTCTTAAATTAATGGAAAAATACGGACGAAATAAATCCGCCGTTTTGGATGTCGGCTCCGGCACCGGCGTTCTTTCACTCTGCGCCGCTAAAATGTACGCCGAAAATGTAATTGCAATTGATAATAACGAATGGTGTTTTCTCAACGGAAAGGAAAATGTAGTCCGAAATAATGTTGAGGATTTAATTGCCGTGCGCTTCTGCGAAATTGTCGAAGTTGAAGAAAGAAATTTCGATTTGATTTTAGCCAATATTAATAAACATATTTTAATTGGAATTAACGACGACCTTGCCGAACGTCTTGCAAACGGCGGAACGCTTATTCTTTCCGGCGTATTGATTATCGACAAAGATGATGTTGTAAATAAGTATATCTCTTCCGGATTGAAATTTGTCGAATCCGTCGAAGAAGATGAATGGTGCGGATTGGTTTTCGAAAAGTGAGAGAGCGCCGCATAAATTAGAATTCCGGGGAAATAAATAGAACACTGATAACGCTGATTAGACGGATTTACGCAGATGATTTATAATAGAAATCTTTGGATAACTGATCCCGACGATTTTTGTCGGGAGAAGAATCTCAATGTTACTCAAAATCGAGATATTTCGTCCCGCAAAGCGGGACTCAATATGACAAAAGAAAGTTTCGCAAAGGCTTCTAATATTTATCATCTGTGATTATCAGTCTAATCAGCGTCATCTGTGTTCTAAAATTATGTTTAGTAACTAATATTTACCCCCGCGTAGATTGACCGTCCGAGAGTTCCGTAGTAAAGAACTTCTTCATAGTCGGCATTAAAAATATTATCGGCTTTAATATATAATCTTAAATTATCGAATATTTGATAAGAAGCGATCAAATCGACCAATGAATATTCTTTCAGTTCCACACGTTCAGCCGGGAAAGCCGTAAAATCGTTGTCGTATCTTTTCCCGATATATCTAATCGAAGCCGAAAGGCTGAATAGATTAGAAGGATAATAAGAAAGCGATAGCGCCACTTTATCTTTCGGTCTTCTGATCAATTGCTCGTCTTCATTTGCGCCTTTTCTTTTATCGGCGGCTTTTGTGTATGTGTAACTCAGCCGCGCATCGAACAAATTTGTAATGGAGTACTCCAGATTTATTTCAAACCCGTTAGTTGCAGCCTTGCTGATGTTTACCGGCTTGAAGTTCTCGTCGAAATCTATTAGATCGGTGAAATCATTTTGAAAATAAACAGCTTCAACGCTCATGTTTCCGTCCAATAAAAATTGCTCGACGCCGAAATCATATCCTTTGCTTTTTTCCGGCTTTAGGTTAGGGTTGCCGTAGGAGGGATCGAACAAATTAAATAGCGAGGGAGCTTTGAATCCAGTTGCGTATGTCGCTTTTAATTTTGTCGAGGTTGCGGTTATATAATAAGCCGGAGCTATTCTGTAAGTGGAGACGGAACCGAATTTATTGTGGTCGTCGTAGCGCGCTCCCGCCGTTATAAATAAATTTGAAAATGTAAATCTATCCTGTAGAAATACGCCTGTTGTTCTCGCTTTGCTCGGCTCAAAAAAACTATTGAAAGGTCCCCACGCGGAAACGGAATAATAATCCGTGTTGGCTTTCTCTTCTTCGGTTTCAATTCCGAATGTAATTAAATTATTTTCTATTATTCTCAAATTATTAACCAAAGAAAATTTCAATTTTGAAGCGTTATTGTAAGCGGACGAAGACGCGGGATTTACTTTGTCGGGCAAATTTTTAGAATGCGCGATATGTTTCAAGTACCCGGCGCTGAATTCTAATTTATATTTCCCCTCCCAGAATGAGCCGTTAAACTTTAGGTTTGCCAATTGATCTTCGGCGTTGTAATTATAATTCGGGTCGTCGCCGTTTTTCCCGGAGCGGTCCAATTCCGTTTTATGATAAGTATATCTGTAATTTAAAGACGCGGCAAAGTTTTGTGAAATAATGTAGTTTAAATTTGCTTGTACGTTATTATTGGAAAATCCGTCCAATTCTTTAGCTCCATATTTCTCGCTTATGGCGGAAATACCTTCGTTCTGCAGCCTTGAGTAACCGATAAAATAATTTAAGGAGCCTAATTTACCGGATGCGGATGCATGGGCTTTTATGAATTTTTCCGATCCGCTCTCGAAATTAAACGAATATTCTTCTTTGCCGCCCTGATTGGTTATTATATTCACAATGCCCGCTAAAGCGTCCGAACCGTAGAGCGTGCTCTGAGGTTCCCGAACAATTTCAATTCTTTCGACGGACGAAAGAGGAACGGAGGAGAGATCGAACGCGCCGTTTGGAGAAGATGGGTCGTTTACTTCCACTCCGTCAATTAGAACTAAAGTGTAATTTGTGTTTGCGCCTCTCATAAATATGGAACTCAATCTTCCCGGTCCGCCCTGTTCGGCGATATAAATTCCCGGCGCTTCTCTCAAAATTTCAACTAAGGATGATCGAGCGCTCTTTTGAATTTCTTCCTTAGTTATAACTGTAACGGTATTCGCCACTTCTAAAGCCGGAGTTTCCACACGGTTCGCGGTTACTGTAATTTCTTCCAGTTTATACTCTTTTAGCGATTGGGATTGAACGGCGACCGCAAGCAGCGCCGTAATTACGATGGTAAAAATAGCTTTGTTCATAGAAGTTACTCCTAAAATAGATTTAAAGTAACTTCGAGGGAGATGAATAACATCAATGAAAAACGCATTGTGCTAATCTAACCTCGCCGTCGAAGGTTGATTAATTGTGATATTTACGGCAGGTCTCCTGGCTTCGGACATCAATAAGCGCCTTCCCATTCCGCTGAACGGAACAGTGGCATAGTGCCAATTGATTAAGTCCTTCACAGTTGCGCGGCAGCGCCGGATTTTAACCGGCTTCCCTATTATAATCTCGCACCGTAAATATTTGTTTCAAAGAACGGGCAAAATTAATGACTTTACCGGTTCTTTCCAAACGGATTTCGTTACATAAATCTTTCCGTGAAAAACAACGGAATATAATCGGATTCGTATTTATCCGTTCCGCTGCAGTACGAGCACTTTTCAACGGAAAAGACTATCGGTTCCTCCGACGGTTCGGTAAGTAAAAAATCGACTACGCTTTGACAGCTTTCGCATTGAACAATATGGAAGTCGATAGATTTCTCAAGACATTTGGGGCATAGTATCCAAGTATCGCTCCTGAATTCCCGTTCGTCAAACAAAAAGATTGATTTACAATTTATATTTCCGCACTGGGCGAATTTTATAGTAGAATTTGATTTCGTGATAACCTCCCGTGAATTAAAATGCAAAAATAAAGGATAATGACAAGGAAAACTATGCAAAAATTCATGCTCTATTATTAACTTTAGGTAAAAGAAATCAGATATTATTAAAAGGAGATAAAATGGGAAATATACCCGGTTTCAAGGCATACGATATTAGAGGGAAAGTTCCTTCCGAATTGAATTCCGAATTAGCTTATAAAATCGGCAGGACTTACGCTTCTATTTTAAACGCGAAGAAAGTTGTTATTGGGAGGGACGTGCGAGAATCTTCCCCGGAGTTGGCTGAGGCGCTCTCCAACGGATTGAACGATGCAGGCTGTAATGTAGTTGACCTCGGGCTATGCGGCACCGAGATGATCTATTTTGCCACTCCTTATTTGGACGCCGACGGCGGCGTAATGATAACCGCTTCACACAATCCGCCGGAATATAACGGATTAAAATTTGTTAAGCGGGATTCCGTACCCATGGGATACGACGGAGGGTTGAAAGACATAGAACAAATGATTTTGAACGACGAACTCGGGAGCGTTGCCGAAACCCGCGGCGCCGTTGAGAAAATGGACGTTATGGATGAATTTATTTCCAATTTGAATAAATTTTACGACCCCGGTAAAATTAATCCGATGAAAGTTGTAGTGAACGCCGGAAACGGATGCGTAGGTCCCGCGCTCGATAGATTGGAAAAAATACTGCCGGTTACGATGATTAAAGTTTTTCCCGAACCGGACAGCGGCTTTCCGAACGGCGTGCCTAATCCTCTTCTGCCGGAGAACCGTCAGAGCACAATTGATGCGATGAATGAACACAAAGCCGACCTCGGCGTTGCTTGGGACGGAGATTATGACCGCTGTTTTTTCTTCGACGAGGATAAAAATTTTATAGAGGGATATTATATTGTTGGATTGCTTGCCAAATCGATATTGAAAAATAATCCCGGCGAAAGGATTGTTCACGATCCGAGATTAGTTTGGAATACTTCCGAAATTGTAAAAGCCGCCGGAGGAATTGCCGTTCAATCTAAAAGCGGACACGCTTTTATCAAACAAAAAATGAGAGAAGTTAACGCCGTTTACGGCGGCGAAATGTCCGCTCATCATTATTTCCGCGATAATTCTTATTCCGATTCGGGCTTGATACCTTTTCTTTTAATAATGCAGCTTATGTCGGATGAAAATAAATCCCTCGGTGAATTAGTAAGAGAAATGGTTGCCAACTTTCCCTGTTCGGGTGAAATTAATACCCGCCTCGAAAATCCGGAAAGCAAATTAGAAGAAATTAAATCCGAATACAAAGACGGTAAAGTTGATTACGTTGACGGCGTTAGCGTGGAATACGACGATTGGAGGTTCAACGTAAGACTGAGCAATACCGAACCTCTGATTAGGTTAAACGTGGAGTCGAGAGGAAATATCGATTTAATGAATGAGAAAACGGAAGAATTATTGGCTTTGATAAGAAGTTAAAAATGGATTACGCGCATAGGGAATAAAGCGGTCCGTTTTTGATTTTGTCCGGGGAATGGACAGACCCCGCTAATGGGTAATAACCTGACCTTGTGCATGGGGAATAAAGTGGCCCGTTTTTGCTTTTACATGGGGAATGAACAGACCCTTGACAATTTACCACCTTACCATTAACAACTGCATTATTATAATCTTTTCCGACATAATCAAATAATTTTATACAGGTTCTTACTTTATTAGAAAGTTCCTCTTCGTTTGGAATAGCCAAACCACTTAGTAAAATGCTAAGCAGTAACGATAGAATTATTTGGTTTTTCATCTTAAGTCATATTATTATCTTTATTAAGACTAAACCATAATAATAATTTAGATGATTCCAATCCAATTCAAAATATTCTTTCATACCTAATCAAAAAGTTTTTTCTAAATCAATAGATTTTGGAAACAAAATATTATTCTCCAGATGAATGTGTAAATGCAAATCTTCTTCAAATTCCTTCAGCAAAGAAAATGTAACTTTATAAGTATTGCATCCATCATCAGGTGTTTTATAATTGTTTGATAACTCAGAGATATTCTTAAAGCGATCACCTTCAACATCGTGCTCACTCATCATTGCTTTAATTGAATTTTCAACAGTACCAAACTGTGGCGGATTTACTTTTTCATTTTTTTGTTTGGCAGCAACCATTAATTTTATGTAAGGGAATAGAATCAATTCCTCTTTTTTCATATGCATTGCTAACTGACCGGCAGATTGATTGAATTGTTCGCTTATCTCAAACAGTTCGGGATGATTACTGCCGTGCACTTGACAAAGCTTTTCAAGATATTGCTTTATCTCAGATGTTCTTTCTTCAATATAACGATGATGTTTTTTTTCGATATAATCTGCTAAGAGATCAAGTGACCAAGATTTGAAATCTGCCGAATCATTTTTGTTTTCATCTGTTACAGAAGTAAGTTCTTTAATTATTTGTTCGGTATTAAGTTTTTTGCGATGTAACACCTCATGAAATTTTTTATTACCGTTACAGCAAAAATCAATTTGATAAGACTCGAATATTTTCGCAGTACGATAATCTTCTGCAACAATTTCACCTATTGTTTTGTTTGATAAATCGGTCATAGTGTTTACCTTTTTTAAGTTAAAAATAATTTTTAATAATTAATACGTAATCCAATTCCGGCTTTCCTTTCTTAAAAGAATAATATGCTTTTCCCGAATTGCTGTTTTAAGTAGTCTGCCGAGAAATCCAACAAAAGTAACTTTCTTAAAAAATGGCAATGCCAACCAGCCAATTGCGAGATGTTTGCCAAGACTAACAACTTCGCCAAGAACTTTCGGATAGTATGCATTTTTTGGTCTTCCGAATATCTCCGTATAAATATTTTCGGCGGCTAATCTGCCTTGTTGTAATGCAAATTGTGCAGCAGCCGGAACCGGTTTATTCGTTACGGGGTTGACTGCATTAGCGCTATCACCAATTGCGTATATATTTTTATTGCCTTCCGATTGTAAATACTCGTCAACAATTAAACGACCAACTGAGCTGGTTTTTAATCCTCCGCGTTTGATTAAATCTGAAATACGGATTCCGCCTGTCCAAATAAAATTTTTAGTTTTAATAACACTACCATCTGAAAGAAATATTTCATCGCCGGTTCTCCTCTCGATTTTTGAACCGGTTAAAACTTTAACACCTTTTTCAACAAGTTTTTTCTCTATCCGTGAAGAAAAATTTTTATCCATAAAAGGGATTAATCTATATGCGGCTTCAATGACGATTATCTCAACGTCGTTATTGTCTATATTGAAATTAGCAACACACTTTGAAGTATGCTCTGCTAATTCACCTGCAAACTCAACACCCGATAAACCTCCACCGCCAATTACAAAACGAAGATTTTCTTTCCTTACTATTGCATTATTTTCAGACGCAGCGCTTGCACATATTTTTGAAATGTGCTCATAAATTTTATCCGCATCATTCAATGTCTGCAAAGCAAATGAATTTTCAGCCATTCCCGGGATATTATAGTAATTAACCTTGCTGCCTATAGCAATAACGAGAAAGAAGAAAGACAAAAAGTTATCGCCGATTTGAACTGTTTTGTTTTGAACATCAATCTTCTTTACTTCACCAAGATGAAATTGGATGTTTCTATTCTTTAATATTTTGTAAAGTGGAATTGAAACCTCAGCTTTACGAACAGCCGCTTCGTGCAATTGAGTTTTAATTGTATGAAACGGGTTTTTATCAATTAGATGAATTTTAAAGAGCGGATGTTTCTTGAATAATCTCTCTAAACGAAGCGCGGCGGTCAATCCTCCGTAACCGGCGCCAATAACAACAATATTTTTTGAATCATCATTTTCAACAATTTTAACCGGTTCCATTTCTTTTTCCTACTTATTAGGTACAAAATATTTTGGCAGAAGTTTGTTGAATATTTCTCTGTAATGTGCACGGGCAACAATATGATCTTTTCCTTTGCATTCATTCAACACAAAATCATCTAAAAATTTTTCTATGTATTCTTTAATCTTGTTATTCATTTCAAATAAATGAAACTAAGTAAAACTTGAAAAATAAATCTCAAAGCTGTTGAAATTACCATCGTCCAATATGTAATAAGAATTAAATCGTGA
>CAYNUJ010000070.1:0-14672 GCA_964400095.1 uncultured Melioribacteraceae bacterium | reverse complement strand
CGGAAATATATTTTTTCATTTCCTTTTTCCCAATTCCTTTGGGAGAGGAATAAAGGAAAATATCCTTGTTTAACTCAAAGTCGGGAAAATTTTTCTTAATATTATTAATAACTTTAGCTTTTTCGGATTGCTTTAATTTATCAATTTTCGTCAGAACAATTTTGAAATCAATTTTGTAACGGATTAAAAAATCGTTCAGCAGCTCGTCCAGCGAAGTGGGATTGTGGCGGGCGTCAATGAAATGGAAAGCGAACATTATATCTTCGGAAGCGGATAAATATTGCGTAATAGCGCGTTCCCATTTTTCTCTTTCGGATTTGGGAACCTTAGCGAAACCGAATCCGGGCAGATCCACAACGTAGAATTTATCCTCGACTTTGTAATAATTAATAGTACGCGTTTTTCCGGGGGACGAGCTGACCTTGGCGAGGTCTTTACGGTTGAAAAAAGAATTGATAAACGACGATTTGCCCACGTTCGATCTTCCGCAGAGAACAATCTCGGGTAACTTCAACTTCGGCTTATCTTTTATTTTCATAAAAGATTTAACAAATTCTACGGCGGCCATACTTCCCTTTATCTACTGAATTTTAAATTCACTATTAAATTTATAAATTTTTCATTTACAAAACATCAAAAAAAAAGAGCGGCCGCAGAAACGGCTACTCTTTTTTATAAACAAGCAAGGGAAAATTTATTTTTTTTCTTCTTCCGAATTATCTTCTTCGTCTTTCTTATCTTCCGAAGCTTTTCCATCAGCCGCAGGAGTTTCTTCGGCAGTTCCCGCTTCGGCAGTTCCTGCTTCGGCAGTTCCTGCTTCGGCAGTTCCCGCTTCAGCAGTTTCGACTTTCGGAGCCTCTTCTTTTTCATCGGCAGCTTCGTCCGTTGCTTCCGCTTCGGGAGTCGCTTCTTCTTTTGCTTCGGATTCTTCAACGGGTTCAGCTTCGGGAACCGATTCTTCTTCAAAAGTCTCAACTTCGGCAGCCGTGTCATCGACGACTTCCGGAGCTTCTTCCGTTGTTTCTTCTATAATCTCCGCGTCTTGAACTTTAGCTTCTTCAACTTTGACTTCGGCTTTTTTCTTGGTTTTCTTCGGTTTTTCTTCAGCCACATCGCTGTAATCCACTAATTCGATAATAGCCATCTCCGCTGCGTCGCCTCTGCGCTGACCCAATTTTACAACTCTCGTATATCCGCCGGGTCTGTCGCCTATTTTTTCAACAATTTCCGAAAACAATTCTCTAACTATATCTTTATCCTTAATGAACCTGGAAATATGTCTCCGATTGGCTACGCTGTCAACTTTTGCCCTAGTAATTAAAGGTTCTACATACGATCTCAACTCTTTAGCTTTAGATACGGTAGTTTTAATTTTTTTATGCTGCAAAAGCGAAGTTGCAAGCAACCTCAAAGTAGCCTCTCTATGAGCCGCCGTTCTTCCTAATTTTCTGCCTTTAACTCTATGTCTCATTCTTTTACCTTAACTAAAATTATTTTTTTTCGGGTTTATCTTTAATATATCTGTCAACATCCATACCGAATACCAATCCGTAATTATCTACAATTTCGCTCAATTCCGAAAGAGATTTGCGTCCGAAGTTACGGAACTTCAACATTTCCGATTCATCGCGGCGGACTAAATCGCCGAGAGTTTTGATGTTCGCGGCTTTTAAGCAATTGTGAGACCTGACCGAAAGCTCAAGATCGTCCACACTCGTTAGAAGAATTTTACGCAAACGTTCCGTTTCCGCGTCCTCAACGCTTTCAACTTTCTCTTCTTCCTGCTCAACTTCAAAATTAATGAATAGCTGAACGTGGTCTTTTAGAATTTGAGCGCAGCTCGATAACGCGTCGTCCGGAGCGATTGTTCCGTCAGTATTTATTTCAAGCGTTAATTTTTCATACTCGTTGCTTTCGCCGATGCGGACATTTTCTACAAAATATTTTACATTTTTAATAGGAGTAAATATCGAATCGATAGGAATAATTCCGATAGTCTGATCGGCAATCTGCTGCTGGTTGGAAGGCACATAACCTTTGCCAACGCCGAATCTTACTTCCATATTAAATTTTGCCCCATCGTTCAGCGAAGCGATATGCTGTTCCGGATTGAGTATTTCAATATCGGCGCAAACGTCCTGCAAATTCTGAGCTGTAACTTCTCCGGGACCGGCGATAGATAATTCCAGTTTCTCCGATTTTTTATCGACAATTTTCATTCTAACTTTTTTCAAGTTGAGAATCACTTCTGTAATATCTTCCACTACGCCTGGGATAGTGGTAAATTCGTGAAGAACGCCTTCAATTTTAACTGCAGTAATTGCCGCTCCGGTTAAAGACGAAAGCAGCACTCTTCTAAATGAATTACCTAATGTAACACCAAATCCTCTTTCTAAAGGTTGAACCGTAAATTTCCCATAAGTTGTCGTTGCTGTAGTTTCTTCTAATATTACACCGTCTGGTAATTTTATAAACGGATAGCTCATTTAGAATCCTCTTAATTAATTATTATTTAGAATAAAGCTCAACGATTAACTGTTCGTTTGCGTTAAGCGGTATTTGTTCTCTTTCGGGCAATTGTTCAAAAGTTCCCGAAAGATTCGCTTTATCTACGGTTAACCAACCGTACATATTATCCTTTGTTCTTCTCAAAGAATTATGGATAATATCCAGCTTTTTGCTGTTATCGCGAACGCTAATTACGTCGCCTGGAGCTACCAGGTAAGAAGGAATATTTACATTCTTTCCGTTTACAAGAAAATGATTATGAAGCACAAGCTGCCGGGCGGATTTACGCGAAGGAGCGAATCCCAAACGGTAAACGACGTTGTCCAATCTTCTTTCCAGAAGTTTCAGTAAGTTTTCGCCGGTTACGCCTTTCTGCCGGTTAGCTTTATCAAAATAAATTCTAAATTGATTTTCCAGTAAACCGTAAGCTCTTTTAACTTTTTGTTTTTCTCGAAGCTGAACCCCGTATTCCGAATATTTCGAACGACGGTTCAGTCCGTGATGACCGGGAGCGTAATTTTTCTTTTCAAGCGGACATTTTTCCGAATGACACTTGCTTCCTTTTAAAAATAATTTCTGACGCTCTCTTCTGCATAATTTGCAGCTCGGTCCGGTATATCTTGCCATCTACAAATTCTCCTAATTAAACTCTTCTCTTTTTAGGTGGTCTACATCCGTTATGCGGTATAGGCGTAATGTCCTTAATAGACATTAACTGCAGCCCTGCAGTATGAAGCGCTCGAATAGCCGCTTCGCGACCCGCACCGGGACCTTTAATTAACACATCAACTCTCCGAAGACCTAAATCATGCGCTTCCTTAGCGGCTGATTCGGCTGTAACCTGGGAGGCAAAGGGAGTATTTTTCCTGGAACCTTTGAATCCGTTTTTCCCAGCCGAAGACCATGAAATAGTGTTGCCATAAATATCGGTTATCGTAACAATAATGTTATTAAATGATGCTTTTATATGCGCTATGCCAATTGCATCAATATGAACTTTCTTTTTTGTTTTTCTTGCAGTCTTAGCCAATTCACTACTCCTGGTTTGTTAACTATTTCTTGCCTGGTACTTTCTTTTTACCGGCAACAGTTTTACGTTTGCCTTTTCTCGTTCTCGAGTTCGTTTTGGTTCTTTGTCCGCGCGCCGGCAAACCTCTTCTGTGCCGCAGACCGCGGTAACAGCCTATGTCCATCAATCTCTTAATATTCTGCTGAACTTCGCTGCGTAAAGCTCCCTCGACTTTTGTTTCGGAAGTCATTATCGCTCTTATCTCCGCAACTTCCGTCTCATTTAAGTCGGCAATCTTTTTATCCGGATCGATTTTTGCCGCCTCAAGAATTTTCAAAGCTGTATGCTGCCCAATTCCATAAATATAGGTTAAACCTATGTAGGCTTTTTTATTTTTTGGTAAGTCGACACCTGCTATACGAGCCAAATCAATACCTCCTAAATTTAATTAACCTTGACGCTGCTTATGTTTTGGATTTTTACAAATCACGCGCACAACGCCTTTTCTCTTAATAATTCTACAATGTTCGCACATCTTCTTTACTGAAGCTCTGACTTTCATCACAGGACTCCGCTATTTATATCTGTAAGTTATTCTACCTTTATTCAAATCATAAGGCGACAATTCAATTGCGACCTTATCGCCAACTAAAATCTTAATATAATGCATACGCATTTTACCGGAAATATGCGCCAATATTTCATGACCGTTATCCAACTTTACTTTAAACGTTGCGTTCGGCAAAGTTTCAGTTACTACTCCGTCAACTTTTATTGATCCTTGTTTAGCCATAATTAACTTCTCGTTAATATCTCCGGTTTTCCGTTAATGATTGCAATAGAGTGCTCATAATGCGCCGATGGTTTTTTGTCGCTGGCGTAAACTGTCCAGCCGTCGTGTGCCACGCTTACTTCATATTTTCCGGCGTTTACCATCGGTTCAATAGCTATTGTCATTCCTTCTTTTATCAAAGGCCCTTTGCCTTTGTGTCCGAAGTTTGGTATCTGCGGTTCTTCATGAAGATATCTCCCCACTCCGTGTCCGCATAACTCCCGCACAATAGAAAAACCGTTTTTTTCAACGTAAGACTGAACCGCAAAAGATATGTCGCCAACTCTATTGCCCGCAGCCGCCGCGTCAATTCCCAAATAAAGGGATTTTTCGGTAACGTCCATCAAACGCTTTTTCTCGTCGGAAATTTCTCCGATAGCTATTGTTAAAGCCGCATCTCCATAATACCGGTTTTTTACAACCCCGACGTCAATGGAAATGATATCACCATTTTTAAGAACTCTATTCCCCGGTATTCCGTGAACCACTTCCTCGTTAACAGAAGAACAAATGGTGCCCGGAAATCCGGGAGCGCTTCCTTGAGAGTATCCTTTGAATGCCGGAACCGCATTGTTGCTGCGTATGTAATCTTCGGCTATCTTGTCTAACTCCAAGGTAGTCATTCCGGGCTTTGCGTAATTTTTACACATCTGCAAAGTCTCGGCAACAATCTGACAACTTTCTCTAATTAAATCTATTTCTTTTTTACTTTTTATTAAAATCAATTTACCGCTCGTTATCCTCTTCTGCTGCGCAGTTTACCCGATTTCATGAACCCGTCATAATGGCGCATTGTCAAATGAGATTCAATCTGCTGAAGAGTATCTAAAGCCACGCCGACAATAATCAATAAGCTTGTTCCTCCGAAAAACGAAGCGAAACTACCTGAAACGCCCATTCTCGTAATGAATGCGGGTAAAATTGCCACAATCGCTAAGAATATGGATCCCGGCAAAGTGATTTTTGTAAGTATATTATCAATAAACTCCGAAGTTTGTTTTCCAGGTCTAATGCCCGGAATAAATCCGCCTTGCTTTTTCATATTTTCAGCTACATCCTGCGGATTGAAAGCAATGGCTGTATAGAAATAAGTGAAGAATACAATCATCAATCCGTAAATTAAAGCATAAGAATAAGAAGTATAGTCAAAATATGACGCAAACGTCTGCATTAATTCGTTATCCGGAAAAAAGGATAACATTGTGCTCGGAATAAACATAATTGACTGAGCAAAAATTATCGGCATAACTCCTGCAGTATTTACTCTAAGCGGAATATACTGCGTAACCCCGCCGTAAACTTTCCTTCCTACCACTCTCTTGGCGTACTGAACGGGAATTCTCCGGGTACCTTGAGTTACAAGAACTACTCCGGCAATAATTAACGCCATAAAACCAAGAATTACAATTTCAATAACAATATTTCTTTGACCGGAATTCAGCAGACGGAATTCATCAAGCACGGCAAAAGGTAAACGGTTAATAATGTTGATAAATATTATAAGAGAAATACCGTTGCCAACGCCTTTATCTGTAATCTGCTCGCCCATCCACATCATAAAAACAGTTCCGGCAACCAAAAATATAACCGAGGAAATAGTAAATCCAAAACCGGCAACTTCAGCCGGAATAACGGATTGACCGTTAAAGTTAATGCTGCTCAAATGAATAGTAATACCCCAGGCTTGGAACAGAGAAATAAATACCGTTCCGTATCTTGTCAACTGAGTTATTTTCTTTCTGCCCTCTTCCCCTTCTCGTTGAAGTTTTTGGAAATAGGGAACAACAGCTCCAAGAAGCTGAATAATTATAGACGCGCTTATGTATGGCATAATGCCCAGAGCAAATAGCGCTGCATTCTTAAACGCCCCGCCCACAAACATATCGTAAAATCCAAATAAGTTGTTGGACGTGCTGTTAGACATCGCGTCCGCCAACAACCCTGCGTCAATACCGGGCAGAGTAATGTGAGAACCTATTCTCACTATCACAAGCAAAGTCAGAGTATAAATTATTCTCTGACGTAATTCGTGAATTTTAAAAATATTCCGGAATGTTTCCTGAAATTTTCCCATTAAGCTTTAATCTCTTTAATAGTGCCACCAGCTTTTTCAATTTTTTCCTTAGCGGAAGCGCTAAAACCGTGAGCTTCTATCTCAAGTTTCGCGCTCAATTCTCCGTTACCCAATATTTTATAAGGAACGGCTTTGTTGATAACGCCTGCTTTATATAAAACCGCCGGGTTAACAACATTGTTTTCCAATTTATTATCGTCGGCTAATTTTTGCAATCGCGATAAATTCACCGGCTGAAAAGTAATTTTAAAAATGTTGGTAAAACCTTTTTTAGGCACGCGTCTTTGCAGAGGCATCTGCCCGCCTTCGAACCATGCGCGGTGTTTAGCGCCGGAACGGGATTTTTGACCGTTCATACCTTTGGTAGCAGTACCGCCGTGCCCCGAACCTTCGCCGCGCGCTATTCTTTTTCTTTTTTTAACAGAACCTTTTGCATAATGCAAATTACTTAAAATATCCATTTATTCACCTACTCTTCGATTTCTTCAACTTTAACTAAGTGAGAAACTTTAGTTACCATCCCTCTTATTTGAGGAGTGTCATTATGAACTCTTGTATAATTTGGTCTTCCTAATCCTAAAGCTTCAATTGTAAGCTTCTGATCTTTTTTTCTGCCTATAATACTTCTAGTCTGAGTTATTTTCAATTTCTTAGCCATGCAAATCCTCAATTAAGCGTTAAATAATTCACTAATCGACATGCTTCGTTTATGAGCCATAGCCCTGGCGTCAATCAAATGCAATAATCCCGATAAAGTAGCTTTAACTTGATTATGCGGGTTTGAAGAGCCGAGCGATTTAGTAAGAATATCCTGAATGCCCGCGGCTTCCAATACCGCGCGAACTCCGCCGCCGGCTATAACTCCGGTACCTTCCGATGCCGGTTTCAAAAGAACTCTTCCGGCGCCGTATTTACCAATAATTTGATGAGGTATTGTGCCGTTAACTACCGGAACTCGATAAACATTTTTCTTTGCGTCGTCAATTCCTTTGGAGATTGCATCCGTAACTTCGTTGGCTTTTCCCAAACCAACTCCAACATGACCATTCCCGTCGCCAACTACAACTATTGCGTTAAAGGAAAATCGGCGTCCGCCTTTAACTACCTTAGCAACTCTGTTTATATGAACAACTTTTTCTTTAAGTCCTTCTAAACCCGATACTTTATTTGATTTCAATTTATTCTCCTATACTTCAGAATTTTGACTCTTAAAATAATTTTTGGCTGCCGGGACAGGATTCGAACCTGTGCATACGGCTCCAAAGGCCGCTGTCCTACCGTTAGACGACCCGGCAAAAATTAAACATTAATTCCGCCTTTACGAACTCCTTCGGCAACAGCTTTAACGCGCCCGTGATAGGCGTATCCGCTTCTGTCAAACACGGCTGTTTCAATTCCATGCTCTTTAGCTTTTTTTGCCAGCAGCTCTCCCACTAATGCGGCTTTAGCTACTTTACCTTTTGCTTCTTTAACGTCTTCAGCTATTTCCTTGGAAATAGAAGATGCTGAAAACAATGTTTTGCCGGCGGTATCGTCAATAACTTGAGCATAAATTTGGTTTAAGCTTCTATAAACGGAAATTCTCGGACGTTCAGCCGTTCCGAAAATTTTCTTCCTAATTCTTATTTTTTTCTTTTCTCTTTTGGTTAAATATCTAGTCAACATTTTATTTTCTCTCTCATGCCTATATTATTTTGCTGCGGTTTTACCGGCTTTTCTAACAATAATTTCATCCGAATATTTAATTCCTTTGCCTTTATAAGGTTCCGGTTTTCTAAATGACCGAATTTTTGCGGCAATAAGACCGACAAGTTCTTTATCGATACCGGAAATTTTTATCTGTGTCGGCGCCGGAACTTCCAATTTAATTTCCTTCGGCGGAATAAAATAAATTGGGTGCGAATAGCCAATAGTTATGAATAATCCCGCGCCTTTTAATTCCGCGCGGTAACCAACGCCCACAATGTCCAAAGTTTTCGAATAACCTTCGGTAACTCCCGTAACCATATTTTGAATCAAAGCTCTCGTTAACCCGTGTAACGCTCTATTAACCTTTTGATCATTCGGACGCGTTACATTCAGCTCGTTTCCTTCAACTTTAACGATAATATTAGGATGAATATCTCTACTCAATTCGCCTAATTTACCTTTTACTTTTATGTTTTTACCGTTTAATTTAACTTCAACGTCTTTAATATTAATCGGTTTTTTACCTATTCTAGACACTTTCAAACTCCGTCAAATAAATTACCAAATGTAACAAATTAATTCGCCGCCAATGTTCTGCTCGCGGCACTGTCTATCTGTAAACAATCCCCTTGAAGTTGAAACGACGCATATTCCTAATCCGTTAAGAACGCGGGGAATATTATTCGCATCGGCATATTTCCTTAAACCGGGCGTGCTTATTCTCTTTAATCCCGTAATCGCCGGTTCTTCGTCAACATATTTCAAGAATAACTTCAATATGTTTTGCTTATTATCTTCAATAACCTCATATTCTCTGATGAAATTATTAGACTTCATTATTTCAGCTAAATTAATTTTCATTTTAGAAGAGGGTATTTCGACCCATCTTTTCCTAGCTTTAACAGCGTTTCTGGTTCTAGTCAAAAAATCTGCTATCGGATCAGTAACTGGCATTTAACATTCTCCCTTAATTACCAACTTGCTTTTTTAATTCCAGGAATTTCACCTCTGAGAGCCATTTCACGAAATGACAATCTCGAAATTCCAAATTTTCTATAATAGCCGCGCGGTCTTCCGGTTAACATACAGCGGCTGTGCAGTCTAACCGGAGAAGCGTTTTTGGGTAATTTCTGCAACGCTTCGTAATCGCCGTTAGCTTTTAATTCTTTCCTTAGCTCAGCATATTTAGCAACTAACTTTTCTTTCTTAGCCTGTCTGGCTGCCATGCATTTTCTTGCCATAATTTACCTTATGCTTGATTAATTTCTTTTTTACGGAACGGCATTCCAAAATAAGATAACAATTCAAACGCTTCGTTATCGGATTTGGCAGTTGTTACAAATGTTATATCCATTCCGCGCACTTGATTAACTTTATCAACATTAATTTCCGGAAATACCAATTGTTCTTTAATTCCAATTGTATAATTTCCTCTACCGTCGAAAGATTTATCGGAAATTCCTCTAAAATCTCTTACGCGAGGTAAAGTGGTAGTAATAAATCTATCCAAAAATTCATACATCATACCTTTGCGAAGAGTTACTTTAGCTCCGATTTTCATTCCTTCTCTTAATTTAAAATTAGAGACGGATTTTTTAGCGGTTCTTATTAAAACTTTCTGTCCGGTAACGGTTTGAATATCCGCAATAGCATCGTCTAACAATTTCGGATCCTGCGCCGCGTCGCCGACTCCCATATTCACAACAATCTTTTCAAGTTTAGGAACCTGCATAATATTTTTATAAGAAAACTGTTTCATTAATTTAGAAACTATTTCTTCTTTATACTTAATAAATAAACGCGGCGTAATTTTTTCAGCCGCCGCCGTTTCAGTAGTTTTCTTCTTAGTTTTCTTAGTTTTTGTTTCTTGTTTCTTTGCCATAACTTGTTCTAATCCTTAAAATTAAGCCAACATTTCGCCGCTTGATTTATAGACTCTAACGCTCTTCTGCTTACCGGTTTTATCGTCTATAATTAATTTCTTTCCGATTCTAGTCGGTTCGCTAGTTTTAGGGTCAATAATCATCACATTCGACGCGTTAATTGACATCTCTTTTTCAACAATGCCGCCGTTAGGATATTGCTGATTTGGTTTAGTGTGACGCTTTCTAATGTTAACGCCTTCAACAATAACTCTATTTTTCTTTGGAAATACTTTTAATACTTTTCCGGTTTTCCCAACGTCGTTACCGGCAATCACAACTACATTATCATCTTTTTTTATCTTCATATCAGCATCCTATTCCTTATAATACTTCCGGCGCTAATGAAATAATTTTCATAAATTTTTTATCGCGAAGTTCGCGGGCAACCGGACCGAAAATACGAGTTCCTCTCGGTTCATTCTGACTGTTCAGCAATACGGCGGCGTTTTCGTCGAAACGAATATACGAACCGTCGTTGCGCCTGACTTCTTTTTTAGTTCTAACTATAACCGCACGTGAAACTTCGCCTTTTTTAACTCCGCCGTTCGGAATTGCGGCTTTTACGGCGACGACAACCAGATCGCCTACGCCGGCATACCTGCGCTTGCTTCCGCCTAAAACTTTTATGCAGCGAACCTTTTTCGCACCCGAATTATCGGCGACAACTAAATTTGTTTCTACTTGTACCATTTCAAGCTACTCCTTCTCGTACCGAATTACTTAGCTTTATCAACTATTTCTACCAAACGCCAATTTTTACTTTTACTCAACGGTCTTGTTTCCATAATTTTAACTTTATCTCCAATACCGCATTCGTTTTTTTCATCGTGAGCCATAAGTTTGGTTGTTTTCTTAAAATATTTTCTGTATAACGGATGAGCTACACGCCTTTCGATGGCTACAATAATGCTCTTGTCCATTTTACTTTTAATAACCACGCCAACTCTGGTCTTTCTATTTCCGCGTTGTGTCATAAAGATCAACTCACCTATTAATTTTAATTTTACTGTTGCGCTTCTAATTCTCTTTGACGCAATAAAGTTCTCATTTTAGCAATATCTCTTCTTGTGATACTGATTTTGCTCGTATTTGTCAAAGTTTTAGTAGCATTCTGAAACTTAAGATCGACCAAATTTTTCTCTTCTTCTTCAATTCTTTTGATCAATTCTTCGCTATTCATTTCTTTTATTTCATACATTTTCATAACGAAAACCTTTAATTATTCCGTGTAATCCGGTCTAGTTACAATTTTAGTTTTAATCGGCAGTTTATGCGAAGCCAACTGCATCGCTTCGTACGCCAATTCTTTTGAAACTCCGGCAATTTCAAAAAGAACTCTTCCCGGTTTAACAACAGCCACCCAAAATTCGGGAGCGCCTTTGCCTTTACCCATACGTGTTTCCAACGGTTTCTTACTTACCGGTTTATCGGGAAATATTCTTATCCAAACTTGTCCGTCTCTTTTCATTCTTCTCGTCATTGCAACTCTGCACGCTTCAATTTGTCTTGAAGTTATCCATGCAGCATCCATAGCTTTCAATCCAAAATCGCCAAAATCAATTCTGTGCCCGCGATTCGCTTTCCCTTTTCGTCTTCCGCGATGCGCTTTTCTAAACTTTACTCTTTTTGGCATTAACATAACTATAACTCCCGTAAAACTTTAATCAGAAATTCTTTTACCTAAGACTTCGCCGCGACAAATCCAAACTTTAATTCCGATTGAACCGTAAATTGTTTGAGCCGTTGCCGCCGCGTAATCAATATCGGCTCTTAAAGTATGCAGAGGTATTCTTCCTTCTTTATACTGTTCGGTTCTTGCCATTTCAGCTCCGCCTAATCTACCGGCGCACATAACTCTAATTCCCTGCGCTCCCATTCTCATTGCGGAAGTAATAGCCGATTTCATAGCCCTCCGGAAAGAAATTCTTCCGGTAAGCTGATTAGCGATATTTTCGGCAACAAGGAACGCGTCGAGTTCAGGCCGCTTTATTTCGGAAATCTGAACTTTCACTTCTTTTGCGGTAAGTTTTTTCAATTCTTCTTCGAGCTGATTAATCTCTTTACCGCTTTTACCTATAACAACGCCTGGACGCGACGTGTGAATAGTTAAAATAACGTTTTTAGAAGTTCTGTTAATAATGATACGAGCAATACCGGCTTTCTGCAGTCTTTTTCTGACGTAAAGACGAATTCTTTTGTCTTCCATCAATTTTGCCGCATAACTTCCTCTCTCATACCAGTTAGATTCCCAACCTCTTATGATTCCAACTCTTAATCCTATCGGATGTGTTTTCTGACCCAAAAAATCCTCCTAAAATTAACTCTTTGTTGCTACAACTATTGTTAAATGATTGGATCTCTTACGAACCCTGTATGCTCTGCCCATTGGGGCTGGAAGCATTCTCTTCAAGGTTGGACCTTGATTAACAAATACTTCTTTAACAATCAGTTCTGCCGGATCGTGATTAGCTTCTTCATCTTTGTTATAAAGATTAGCCACGGCAGACCGTAAAACTTTTTCGGCATCCTGAGCAGCATGCTTAGGACTGAAATGTAAAATTTCAATAGCCTTATCAACCGACGCCCCGCGGATTTGGTCTATTACCAACCGCATTTTTCTCGGCGACGATCCTATGTACTTATGAGTTGCTTTAGCTTCCATTTATCAAATTCCTCAATACCTATTTCTTCCTTGCCGCTTTTTCTGCTTTTGTTCCCGGGTGTCCTCGGAATATTCTTGTCGGGGAAAACTCGCCGAGTTTATGCCCAACCATATTTTCGGAAATATAAACCGGAATCATTTTATTACCGTTGTGAACCGCGATTGTATGACCGACAAATTCGGGAATAATCATACTTGAACGAGCCCAGGTTTTAATGATTTTCTTCTGGTTTTTCTCGTTCATATCGCGAACTTTTTTCAATAATCTGTAATCTACAAATGGACCTTTTTTAAGTGATCTTGGCATAACCTAATCTCTAACTTTTTCTTCTTCTGACAATATATTTATTTGAATTATTTTTCTTTTTACGGGTTTTAAGCCCTTTTGCCGGCTGACCCCAAGGAGAAACCGGATGCCCGCCGCCGGAGGATTTACCCTCGCCGCCGCCCATCGGGTGATCTACCGGGTTCATAGCAACGCCTCTTACATGAGGTCTTTTTCCTTTCCATCTGCTGCGTCCGGCTTTACCAACGCTGATGTTTTCGTGATCCGAATTTCCAACCGTTCCGTATGTTGCCATACATTCAAGATGAATCATTCTTACTTCGCCGGAAGGCATCTTTAATGTAGCGTATTTGCCTTCTTTTGCCATCAACTGAATTGCCGTTCCGGCAGAGCGACCGATTTGACCGCCTTTACCGGGTTTTAGCTCAACATTATGAATTAAACTTCCTAAGGGTAAATCCTTCAATTTAAGCGCGTTGCCTACTTTAATTTCGGAACCTTCGCCCGAACTAACCGTATCGCCTACTTTCAAATCGTTAGGCGCTAAAATGTATCTTTTTTCTCCGTCAACATAGTGCAGAAGTGCTATTCTTGCCGAGCGGTTCGGATCGTATTCAATAGAGAAAACTTTTGCGGGAATACCAGTTTTTTCCCTTCTGAAGTCAATTATTCTATATTTCCTTTTATGACCGCCTCCGCGGTGTCTCGAAGTTATTCTCCCTTTATTGTTTCTTCCGCCGCTTTTCTTTAGAGAAGCGGTCAAAGATTTTTCGGGCTTCGACTTCGTAATTTCGTCGAATGCGGACACCGACATAAATCTTGTCGCTGGAGTAACCGGTTTTAATTTTCTAATTGCCATTTATAAAACTCCAAATTCCTAACTAAACTTCACCAAATAAGTCGATTGTTTGACCATCTTTAATTGTTACTATCGCCTTTTTATGCCTTGGCGTAGCTCCGGAGAACCTTCCGCGCTTTGTAAACTGCGTTCTGGTTTTTCCTTTATTTTTAATTGTATTCACTGCAACTACATTAACGTCAAATTTGTCCTCAATAGCCTTAGCTATTTCAATCTTATTAGAATTATAATCCACCACAAAACCGTATTTGTTTTCATTCTCGGTAATTGAGGTCATTTTCTCCGTAATCAATGGTCTTATTAAAACTGATTTCATTTTTAATCCAAACTCTAATTTAACGTGCTAACTAAACTATCAACTGCGCTTTTCTGAAAAACAATAACCTGATTATTTAACAGATGGTAAGTTGCAGCTTTATTTGCTTCGAGTATATTTACTTTCGGAATATTACGACCGGCTAAGTAAATGTTCTCTTTTTTTCCTTCGGTAAGTAGAAGAACCTTTTTACCGTTTACTTTTAACGCGTCGAGAAATTTAACGAATTCCTTGGTTTTCGGAGCTTCGAAATTAAAATCCTCAACAACCAATATCTGATTTGCTTTGGCTTTGTATGCCAACGCGGATTTTCTAGCGAGTCTTTTTACCTTAACATTAAGTTTCTGTCTGTAATTTCTCGGACGCGGTCCAAAAATAGTTCCGCCGCCAACCCAAAGAGGAGATCTGGTAGTGCCCGCTCTTGCGGCGCCTCTTCCTTTTTGCCGCCATGGTTTTCTGCCGCCGCCCCGAACTTCCGCCCGTTCTTTTGCTTTGTGCGTTCCCTGCCTCTG
>CAYNUJ010000069.1:0-15070 GCA_964400095.1 uncultured Melioribacteraceae bacterium | reverse complement strand
TCGTTTTGCAGCCGGAAAGAAAAAGGGTTAAAAGAATGATTAAAGAAATTAGTTTTTGCATGTTATGCCTCCTGTGATTTGTGATAGAAAATAATTGACAAACATGTTCTAAAATAAGAAAATGAGCAAAATAAAACAGTGCAAAAAATTTGGCGCTATTTTTAAAAAGATAGAACAGATAACGCGGATTGGACATGATTTTCGCTGATAAAAACGAATAACAAAGATGCTGATTAATCGAAGCGGTAAAAGTGAAAGAAGATAGCGGGTAAGTGATGCATATTTGTCGATTTGTTTTCTCCGGCAATATTTAACTCTTCCGCGAAAATCTGTTCAATCAGTTCTATCCATTTCCACCGAACGCTTTACAGATGTGCGATTAAATTATTGGTTATAATTTTTTCAGAGCTTCAACATCTTTTAAACCGTTTCCGGTTATTAGGAGTAGAGAATTCTTTTCCGTATCTATCTTCTTTTCATTGAGCATTAATTTGTACGCCGCATAAGCCGCCGCCGAGGAGGGCTCGCAGAGGATACCTGTCTGCCGGATGAATTCCTTTTGAGCCGTCATTATTTTGTGATCGCTGACTGCGATAGCAAACCCGCCTGAATCTTTTACCGCATCCGCCGCCATGTATAGGTTGCGCGGCGCTCCCGCCGATATGCTGTCGGCAATTGTAGAAGCCGGGGAGTATTCAAATTTTCCGGTATTCAAATATTTCACCAAAGCGTAGCTTCCTTTCGACTGTACGGCAATTAGTTTCGGCAATTTATCAATCCAGCCGAGTAATTGCAATTCCTTGAATCCCTTATAAATTCCGGAAATAATAACGCCGTCTCCGACGGGCACAAAAATGTAATCGGGAATATTTCCCTGCGTTGAAATGAAAATATCAAAAGCGGCTGATTTTTTCCCTTCAATTGTCAACGGATTATAAGCCGTATTGCGATTGTACCATTTGTTTGCGGCAGAGTCTTCGAGGCATTTGTCGAATGCAAAATCATAATCCCCGTTTACGGCAACTAATTTAGCGCCGTATGCTTCGATTTGAACTTTCTTGGCTTCGGGTATATTTTCAGGCGCGTAAATTATGCTTTTCAATCCGAGCCGGGCGCAAATACCCGCGAGCGAAGACCCCGCGTTTCCAGTTGAAGCGGCAGCAATTTCGGAAATTCCAAGTTCCAGCGCTTTCAAAGCGACAAGCTGAGTTGCGCGGTCTTTGTACGATAATGTCGGGTTGCGGGTTTCGTCTTGAACCAGAATAGCGCCGCTCTCTATAATGTATGCAAATAACTGACGTTCCGGAAGCGCGAGTCTCGGAAGCAGAGCGGTGTCGATTTTTGAAAAATCGAGAGGATATAACTGCGGATAAAGCCAAATTGCTCCGGGCTTTAGCTTAAGAAACTCTTTGCGGTTTAAACTGCTTTTTATTTCGGAGTAATCATATTTAACTTTCAGAACCCCTTCGAGGGGCATATTTTTTTCGGCTCTACCGCAGCGCGGACACAAATAAATAAATTCGTTTTCAATTTGCTCAGCATTGTATTCTGTATTGCAGTTAAAACATTTGTAAACGTAGTTTTTCATTTTGCAACCTTAATGGAAATTTATTAGTTTGCTAACAGAAAAAGTTATTTTAAATGGTGAACATTTTATTCCTTTATTTCCATTAATGTAATTTACAAATAAACTAATAATTAATTGTCGCTATTTGTAATATCCTGAATTCGTTTTTTAGCATAGCAAAGAGGAAGTTCGGTTGGATATTGACAGATTAAATTTATTAGGCGCGAGTATATCAATTATTATTTTGATTACCTGCAGCTTAATTTTCATTTCAAGATTGAGCGGTTACCGTAGTGTAGAATATTATCTTGGAATTTTACTTTTGCTTACCGCCCTTCCGATGCTGTACTTATTGTATTCAGCAATTCAATTAAATAGACCGGTAATCTATTATATGCAAATTAGTATCATGATATTTTATTTGTTTGTTGAATTATTGCTCGATTACATTTTAAAAATAAATTTCAGGAGCAATAGGTTGATTGTCGTTTCTTACGTAACGCTCTTTTTTGCCGGTACCGGAGGAATGATCGGAATCGCTTCACATGCCGGAAAAATTTGGACTGTTACCGCGATCGGACTATTCATAATAATGGCTATTTTAACTTTCGTTCAGCATTTAAAAACAGGAATGTAGAATTTAACGCGCAATAAATTTTTGTAAGTTAATGTAAGTTATTTGACATTGTATTAGTTGTGACGCGAATAACTTAATTATTAAATATTTATATTCAATAATATGTGGAGACCAGAAACCACTAAAAACGGGGCGAATCCGAAAAGCCAAACGAGTAGGAGAAATTATTTAAGAGGTTTTTATGAATAACAAAATTTCCAAAACTGTTTTAGGCGGAATAGTAGGAACCGCTATTATGACAATAATAATTTTTATCGCGCCTATGATGGGTATGCCTAAAATGTCCCCGCCTAAATTGTTAGCCGGAATGATGAATATGTCGATTATCGTAGGCTGGATAATGCATTTTATCATAGGAATAATATTCGCAGCCGTTTACACTTTTTTGTTAGCGTCAAAAATAAAAACAAGTAACCTCTATGTGAAAGGAGCGGTATTTGGGATTATAGTTTTCATTTTTGCTCAAATTGTTATGGCTGCGACGGGAGCCCCCAAGCCTGAAGGTTCCATGATGATGCTTGCTGTTGGCAGCATTATAGGTCATGTTATTTATGGAATAGGCGTTACTAAAGTTGTTGGTGAATAATAGATAATAATCTAATTCATCTGCATAAGCGATAAATATTAGCCTTATTATTTTATACGCTTCAAATATAAACGCATTTTTTATATAAGAGTCTGCTCTGAAAAGTTATAATTTAGCATTTTTGACTTTGAATTTAGCTCAAAATCGAAACTTTTTATGATCCAAAATAACTTTTTAGAGTGAACTCATATAATCACCGCAAATAATCTAAATATATGAAATATCGTTCAGGCGATATATACACCAATCGTCGTTATATCTGTTTCTTCAATTTTTTTGCATTTTCGTAATATCAAGATTATATTTAACATTGATGAATAATAATTTAGCAGATATTTGAAATAAACTTTTCAACCGGCGGCTGAAGTGTAATAAATCCCTCGGAAAACAGGCGCTCAACAAAAAGATAAACGGCATTGAAAACTAAAAACGATTTAAAATTAGCGGTTCTTATTGATGCGGATAACATCCCCTACTCCAATATTAAAGGGATGCTCGGAGAGATTGCGAAGTTCGGTATTCCCACAATTAAAAGAATTTACGGGGATTGGACAAAGCGGACTGTTTCCGGCTGGAAACCTGCGCTGCTCGAAAACGCGATAACTCCCGTTCAGCAGTACAGCTATACATCCGGTAAAAACGCTACCGATTCGGCTATGATAATCGACGCGATGGATATACTGCACAGTGAAAAAGTTGACGGATTCTGCCTTGTTTCCAGCGACAGCGATTTTACAAGACTTGCTACGAGATTAAGGGAATCGGGTATGCTTGTAATCGGAATAGGAGAAAAGAAAACGCCTAATCCTTTTATTGTTGCGTGCGATAAGTTTATTTATATTGAAATTATCGCGGGGAAAGAAATACCCGAAAAATTGAAAAAGTACGCTTCGGGCGCGGAGAAAGAATCTAAGTTTGATTCTATAAACGACGAGTTGATACAATTGTTGAAATCTTCCGTAGAGGATTTAGCCGACGATAACGGCTGGGCATTCTTGGCGGAAGTCGGTTCCCTGCTAATTAAGAAAAAACCGGATTTTGATTCGAGGAATTACGGATTTCCCAAATTAACTCCGTTGATAAAATCGCTTCGTAAATATTTTGATATAGACGAAAGAGAAGTTGAGAAAACTCACATTAAACATATTTATGTAAAAATTAAAGAATGATAAAAATATTATGCAATTAAAACAAAATAAAGATAACATGAAAAAAAAACACACGTTTCACATTCCCGTGATGGGAATAGGATTTACAATAGATACGCCGTTGAAGGTCTCTAAATACGGAATTGATTCTGTTATTTCGTTGGTTGACGATATCCTCCTCGAAAAATTGAGGAAGATGTACTGCGAAAAATATGAAATACATTATGAAGAGATTACGGAAAAAATAGAAGACTTCAGGGCGAAAAGAATTACTTCTTACCTGAATTTAATTAACGAATTAGCTGAAAAGAAATTCGAGGATTTCAAAAATTCTGTTTTGGAGAAGGGAAATAAAATAAACGAATATTTCAACTTGCTTCCGGAAGGCTCCACTTTAAAACAAGAATTTAAAAATTTTACCGATAAATATTTCAACTTGAACGATATTAAAGCATGGTTGAAAGAAAACTTAACTATGGGCAGTATTGACGTAAATATTATGACTAAGCTGGATAAGGAAAATTATTCTAAAAATGGAAAACTTCCGACTGAGTTTAACGACGCACACGCCGCGCTGAGGGGATACGCTAAGAGTAAATTAAAATCGTCCATAATTTTTTCCGCCGGAATGAACCCGAGATTGTACAGCTATTTGGAACAATTCGAAGATTTTTATCCCAATAAAAACGGCAGTTTGAAAAAGAAAATAGTATTGAAGGTAAGCGACTTTAGGTCCGCTTTTATTCAAGGAAAATTTCTTGCTAAAAAAGGACTTTGGATTTCGGAATATAGGATTGAATCGGGACTTAACTGCGGCGGACACGCATTTGCAACCGACGGTTATTTACTCGGTCCAATTTTAGAGGAGTTCAGAGATAAGAGAAAGAGTTTAGTTGAAAGTCTGCACGAAATTTATGTTAAATCTCTTTCCCTTAAGAATCGCACGATTCCTCAAACGGAGCTGCCGATTAAAATTACCGCGCAGGGCGGAGTGGGCACTTCCGAAGAGCATCAATTTCTGCTGGATTACTATAAAGTCGATTCTGTCGGGTGGGGAACTCCTTTTCTTTTGGTTCCCGAAGTTACCAACGTGGACGAGCGGACGCTTGCTAAATTGACCGAAGCCAAGGAAAAAGATTTGTACTTGAGCAATATTTCTCCTCTGGGTGTTCCTTTTAATAGTCTTAGAGGAAATTCAAAGGATGAAGAAAAATTAATGCTGGTTGCAAAGGGGAGGCCGGGAAGTTCGTGTCCTAAAAAATTCATTGTTTCAAACAGGGAATTCACCGAGAAATCTATCTGTACAGCCTCGCGTCAATATCAAAATATAAAATTAAAAGAACTCGAAAAAGAAGATTTGTTTACGCAAGAATTTCAAACCAAATTTGAAAAAACTGTTGAGAAATCGTGCCTTTGTGTTGGATTAGGCACGGCGGCGTTGCTTGTAAATAACCTGGACGTTAAGTCTGAAGGCGTGGGCGTGTCCGTTTGTCCGGGTCCTAATATGGCGTATTTCTCTAAAATAATGTCCTTAAAAGAAATTGCGGATCATATTTATGGCAGGGCAAACGTGATTTTGAGAAGCGACCGTCCCAATATGTTCATTAAAGAGATGAATATTTACATCGATTATTTAAGCGGTAAAATTGACGAAGCAAAGGAGTCAATGACTCAAAAGCAGGAGAAGTATCTGCTGACTTTTGTGAATAACTTGAAAGACGGAATCAGTTATTATAACAATTTATTTGACGGTTTGAAGGATAGGTTTGAAGAAACAAAATCCGAGATTATTGAAAATTTAGAATCATGCGCAAGAACCCTCGATCAATTGTACAAGGAAATTGAAAACTATTCGATGGCGGCTGTTTTAGAGTAATAATTCGTAAGCGAAAATATGGTTTTCGATCATGCTCTAAACCGCAGGAACGCGAAGTAGAAGTTAATTGAAATACAATGGAAATGTTTTTATCCACTGTGTATAAAAGTAAACTATATCAACTGAGTGTGTTGGGCGGCGCTTTATGAAAATTCGATTTATCCATCGTCTGTAAAAACATTTCATGATTAAATTCGTCTCATTATCTTTAGTATAAAAAAGAACTCACTAAAAACATCTGAGGAAAAACATGAAAACCAAAATGAATTTTCTCCTTTTATTTTTCGCGTTAATGGGAATTACGCTTCAAGCGTCAAGCGATAAACTGTTCCGTTATCCGTCAATTTCTCCGGACGGCAAAACAGTCGCTTTTTCCTATCAAGGCGATATATGGACGGTACCCGCGACAGGCGGAGAAGCTGTAAGAAGAACGGTCCACGAAGCGTATGAATCCGTTTCGTTATTCAGTCCCAACGGCATGGAGATTGCCTTCGTAAGCAACCGTTTCGGCAACAGCGATATTTTTACAATTCCCGTAAACGGCGGAATGCCCAAACGATTGACATATCACTCGGCAAAAGATCTGCTCACAGATTGGAGCGGCGACGGTTCTTTACTATTTACAACAGCAAGAAATTTCAAACAAGTTGAATGGGATAATGAAATTCAAACTGTAAACGCAAAGGGGGGAACTCCTTTCCGCCTGCTCGACGCATTCGGACACATGCCGGTAAAATCTCCAAACGGCAGATATATCGCGTTCGTCCGCGGTTCATGCAGAATTTCCCGCGAAGCGTACCGCGGTCCGGCAAACAAAAACATTTGGCTTTTCGATACGAAATCCGGCAGCTACATTCAGCTTACGAATGATGAAGGTCAAGACATTTATCCCAAATGGGCGGACGATAATACGATCTATTTTTTGAGCGCGCGAACCGGAAAATATAACATTCACAAATTGGCGATAGACGGCGATGGTAATCTTAACGGAGAGATTGCCCAACTGACGAAATTTAATGAGGACGGAATCCGGTACTTCGATTTGAAATCCGGTTCGCCTGCTGCCGTCTTCGAAAGAAAGACTGACTTGTTTAAATTTAACCTTGCGTCGGGTAAAGTGGAAAAGATTAATATTTCATTAGCTACCGATTATAAATTTGATCCGGTTGAACATAAAACGTTTACAAGTAAAGCCAAAAGTTTTTCCGTTTCACCGAACGGAAAGTACATCGCGCTCGTAATTCACGGTGAAGTTTTCGTAAAGAAAAACGATAAGAAAAAAAGCAGAACGGTAAATTTATCGAATGATCCTTACCGCGATATGAACGTTTATTGGATGAACGATTCAACGGTGATATTCGCTTCCGATCGGGACGGACAATTTGACTTGTATTCCGTTCAATCGTCGGACGAAAAGCAGACGGATATTTTCAAATCGATGAAACACAAAGTGAAAAGATTAACGGAAACCGAGGGCGATGAAAAATATCCGGTGGTATCTCCGGATGGAAAAAAGGTCGCGTTCGACCGAGGATGGGGACAATTGGTTACCGCGGATATTAACGACGACGGAACGCTCGGAAGCGAAACCATTTTAATTGACGGCTGGGATAATGCCGGCGGCGTTTCATGGAGTCCGGATAGCAAATGGCTTGCGTATTCATTAAGCGATCTCGATTTCAACTCGGAAATATTTATTCTGGCAGCCGACGGGGGCAAAGAGCCGGTTAACGTCAGTATGCATCCCCGCGGAGATTATTACCCGGTCTGGAGTCCCGCGGGAGATAAGCTCGCGTTCATTTCCGAACGCCACAATAACGATAAAGATGTATGGTTCGTTTGGCTGAACAGAAAGGACTGGCAGAAATCAAAAGAAGATTGGGAAGAAACCGACGAGAACTCCGATAAAGGGAAAGGTAAAAAGGACAAAGAAAAAAAGAATAAAGATAAAAAAGAAAAAGTAAAAGATATTGTGATCGACTTCGAGAATATTTCCGAAAGACTCGTTCAGGTGACTTCTTTGCCGGGCGATGAAGGGAGATTGGTAATATCGAAAGACGGAAAAACATTCTTTTTCACGGCGGTGAATCCTCCGAATAAGGGAAGAGATTTATTCAGCGTTAAATGGGACGGAAGCGAAATGAAAACTTTGACCAAAGGCGGAGCAAATCCGTCGTCGGTTAAATTGGGTCCTAAAGGAAAAAACATCTACTATTTCAAATCGGGCGGTAAACTCGCAAGTCTGGACGCTAAAAGCGGAAAGTCAACTTCGCAGCCGTACAAAGCAAAAATGGATATTGATTACAACGCGGAGTTGAATCAAATATTCAACGAAGCTTGGCGTACGCTGCGCGACGGTTTTTACGATCCCGAATTCCACGGCAGGGATTGGAACGGCTTAAAGGCAAAATTTAAACCGTGGTGCTTGGCGGCATCGACAAAAAATGATTTCCGTTATATGTTTAATATAATGCTCGGACAATTAGACGCAAGCCACATGGGAATGTACGGTTCCGGCAGAGAAGAAACACAAAAGGAAAGCACCGGCAGATTGGGCGTTGAGCTTGTTCCGGTTTCGGGAGGAGTAAAAGTTGCGAGAGTAATTCCCAATACTCCGGCGGATAAAGAAGAAAGCAAACTTTTAGCCGGCGACGTCATTACTTCGGTCAACGGCAAACGCGCCAGCGCCGATGTGAATTTCTATTCTCTACTAACCAACACAGCTAAAGAGAAAGTTTTGCTTACCGTTGAAAATAAAGACGGAAGCGAACGAGAAGTAGTTATTCGTCCGGTAAATTCTGTGCGTTCACAGCTTTACGACGAGTGGGTTAAAGAGCGGAGAAAACTTACCGAAAAATATTCAGGCGGCAAACTCGGTTATCTGCACATTCGCGCGATGGGATGGTCGAGTTTTGAGAGATTTGAGCGCGAACTTACCGCCGCCGGATACGGCAAGGAAGGAATAGTGATTGACGTTCGTTTTAACGGAGGCGGCTGGACTACGGATTATTTAATGACCGTGCTGAATGTTAAGCAGCACGCATATACAATTCCGAGAGGCGCCGCTTCGTCTTTAAAAGAACACAGGAAATTTAAAGAGCATTATCCGTTCGGCGAACGCCTGCCTTACGCGTCATGGACAAAGCCTTCCATCGCGCTGTGCAACCAGAATAGTTATTCGAACGCGGAAATATTTTCTCATGCATATAAAACTCTCGGCATAGGAAAACTGGTCGGCGAACCGACTTTCGGCGCGGTTATTTCAACCGGCGGGCAAGGATTGATTGACGGCTCGTTTGTTAGAACTCCGTTCCGCGCTTGGTTCGTTAAAGCGACTGAAAAGAATATGGAGCACGGTCCCGCCGTACCCGATATTATTGTATCGAATAATCCCGACGACAAAGCGAAAGGGAAAGATACGCAGCTTAAACGCGCTGTGGATGAATTGATGAAAAAATAAAGTTGAACGATACTTAAACCAAGGATACTAATGCGAAAAAAGATAAAAATAAAAAATATAGCATCTCTACTTTTTATTATTGCACTCGTTTCTTACGGCGGATGTCAAAACCAATCTGCCGGAGACGGTTTTGATTGGGATGGTCCGGAACGTATAAAGCAGGAACTTATTCGAAACTTAAAATCCGGCGTGGAACCGAATGATGTTCTAATCATGAATTTCTTAAACAGTTATTCAAAACTGCAAGAAGAATTTAACGATACACTCTATAAGCAGAATAATTTCGACTCGCTTAATACAATTGCCTATTCGCCCAGCGGAGCTACGGCGGCGGTCGCGGTTAAGTTCAAGAAAAAAGCGGAACAAAACGGTTACAAACTCGCTCAATCGGAAGGTATGATTTACATTACTAAAAATATGAATTTTGTTAAAGCCGGAATAATTGATTTGCTCGATACGATGTCAGTTGAGTTCCTTAATCTCTATTCACTGGAAATTGATTCAATCTGCTGCGAGGACGCTGCATTGATCATTTCCTCGGAAGAATTAGTGAAAAGAATTTACAATTGGGGTGAATTTATAAATGAAGCTAACCATATAAAATATAAAACTACGGCGGAGAATCAGTATAAATATTACATTAGCATTCTCTATATGGGGTTGAATAACTCGCCGTCATTCGGCTGGGAGACGAATGAATATAATTCCGACTATTTCGACCTGATGACAAAGTTAGTTAAAGATAAACCTAATTCATCAGCGGCAAAAGTATTCGAGCCCTTTATCGAATTGCTGTTATCGGAAAAGATGACCTTGACACCCAAAGTGAATTCTTTTATTGAGAAAATAATTAAGTGAGAAAAATAAAGTAGATTGCGGATAGAGTCTCATTGAGTTCTGAAAATCTTGGTAATGTAACACCCGTAAATTCATTACTTTTGCACTATTCGATAAAAAGATTAATTGTTCGAAATATTGTAAGTTTTAGTTGGACACTTTCAAGTTTCCTAATACTAAGCTTTTTTGCAGGACTATCCGGAAGTATTTCCTTATTTAAGTAAAACCATCTTCTTACTCACTATTTTACCGTTTGTTTTTAGTCGATAAAAATAAACGCCGCTTGGTAAATTCGTTGCGTTGAAAATTGCTTCGTAAGTGCCTGGAGATTTCCGTTCGTTTACCAGGGTCACAACTTCGCGTCCGAGTAGATCGTAAATTTTTAACTGTACCGATTGTTGAGACGCAAAATCTTGCGTCTCAACCGAGGGAATTGAATATTTAATTGTCGTCGTCGGATTAAACGGATTGGGATAATTCTGGGAAATATCTAGTTTCTCCGGCAAAGTTTTCCTATCCTTATTAATTCCAGTTATCAAATCATTTCGTAAGATAAATAATCCATCGTCAGCATCGGCTACATATATGTAATTACCTATTACGGATACACGGCGTCCGCTGAATCCAGTGGTAAAAGAACCCACTTCAACGGACGATTCGGGATTACCAACATCAAAAATGTATAAACCGCCGTTATAATCCGTAACATAAGCATAATTACCGCTGATGCAAACGTCGCTCGACCTGCCATTTCCCAAATTATAAAAGCCTACTTCTATTGGAGAAGATGGATTGCTGATATCTATAACGCGTACTCCGTCCCAATAATCTGCAACATGGGCGTAATTGCCTCTGACGTAAACGCCGTTTGCCCAACTTTCAGTATTAACATAGCCAATTTGAATCGGAGCAGACGGATTGCTGATGTCGATGATTCTAAAGCCGCCGTCGCCGATTACAACATACGCATAATTATTATCGACGTAAATATCGTGTATCCAATAACCCGAATAAAGGGATGCAACACCTATCGGAGCTGAAGGATTGCTCACGTCTATTATTCGTAATCCTTTTTTCTCATCACCAAGATAGGCGTAATTACCGCTTACGTAAATACTTTTCGCATGGCTCCTGATATTGTAAAATCCAACCTCGGCAGGCACCGTCGGATTGCTGATGTCAACAATTCGTAATCCGGCTTCGTCGGCTGCAACATAAGCGTAGTTGTCTCTTACGAAAACGCTGTTTGCGGAACTTGTTGTATTCAAATTTCCAACTTCAACCGGAGCTGTCGGGTTTCTGATGTCTATGATGCGTAACCCGTTATCTTTATCGGCGACATAAGCATAATCTTTAACAGTATAAACATCCAAGGCAGTACACTTTAGACCAAAATAACTAACCTCCAATGGAGTTTGAGGAACGCTTACGTCTATTATACGTAAACCATTATAACCATCCGCAACATAAGCGTAGTTGTCCTTAATATAAACATCGTAGGTAATACTCTTTGTCTCAATAAAGGTGATCTCTTTGGGATTAGTTATATCGCCAATATCTATTATGCGTAGTCCATCATCCCAATCCGCAACATAAGCGTAATTACTGCTTACGAAAACATTGCTAGCCCGTCCAATCACATTAAAAAAAACCACCTCACTGGGTGAAGAAGGATTACTAACGTCAATGATATGAATACCATCCATCCAACCCACAACATAAGCATAATCGTCCTTAATATAAACGCCGCGCGCTGCGTTCCCTGTATCAAAAAAACCTACTTCTACCGGATCTGCAGGATTACTAATATCTATTATGCGTAAACCATTTTCCCAATTCGCAACATAGGCATAATTGCCGCTGATATAAACGTCATAAACGTAACGCTCCATAATTTTGACGCCAATTTCGACTGGAGTTGATGGATCACTAACGTCAATAATAAGTAAACCAATATTTGAATCAATAACATAAGCATATTTGCCGCTGACGTAAACATCCACAGGATTGTTAACATTATAAAAACCAATCTCTTTCGGAGTCGACGAATCGCTGATGTCGATTATATGAAGCCCATTATGGTAATCCACCACATAGGCGAAATTTTCTTGGATAGAAATGCTCTTTATAATAGATGGTAAAAGAATATTACTTAACTCAACCGGATTTACTTGATTTGTTATATCAACTATTTCGAAGTAACCGCCGTTGCCGAAATAGGCTGTATTTCCAATTATAACCACTGATTTGCACCGTCCGCTCCCAAATCTGCCAATAAGCGTTACATTATAGGCTTCTACATCATTTATAAAGTCAGAGTCATTTCCATTCGATTTTATACCCGCATTTTGATCAATGAAATATCCGGTTATATTTTCTTCACGGGTTTGCGCGTGTACATTACTTTTTATAAAAATGAGAAGAGAGATAAATGAAATATACATCACATTATTAAAAGAAATCTTCATTGTAACTCCTCGATCTTTTGCAGTAAACTATGTTGATTATTTCTAGGGACAGATATTTTTCAGAATCTATTTTACTTTTACATCAATAACTTTTAGCATTTTATGAGTTATCTATAGCGCTATTTTAGGAATTAATATAACAAAATTCAATTGAAGATTAACTTAACCATTAATATTTTATTTAACTTGCTGCAAATTCATTAGGGTTTGTAATCCTAATTTTTAATATATTTCGGAGTATTCGATAATTAGATTAAATGGAGTATTAGGTTGATGAGAACGGCTGTATTCTTAATTATGCTTTCGTTAAATCTATTCGGTCAAAATTATTGGAAGGAATTGGCACATTTCACTAACGCGAGTATTGAAGAAATTGCCGTCGACAGTGAAGGGAGAATATTTGCCGCACCGTTCAACAGCGGTTATATCTACTATTCATTTGATAACGGAGCGACATGGGATTCGACATTAGTAGATACGGTAGATTATAGTTTTCACTTTCAAGCCGTTGCCGTAGGAGAGTCCGATATAGTTTATGCCGGAACACGTAATAATGGTGCGTTTTATTCCGCCGACCACGGTTTGACTTGGAATGGTCCGTTTCTAAAATATGCTGAAATTACTGACATACTTCCGGTTAAAGATTATGTATTAATAACAAATTCAGACGGTACAGGCGGGGTTTTTAAAACAGATAAATTCTTATCCAACGAACAATTAATAGTAATTCATAGCGAGTGGCAAGATTATTTTTGGCGACTTGCAACAGACGGGACAAATATTTACTCTGTTCTAAGAGGCGGACTGTTGGACGGAATTTATTATTCGACCGACGACGGAATAACTTGGGAAAAGATAAATACTCTTAATAATTTGCAAATAGCATTATGCACAAGAAATAACGAACTGTTTTCGATTAATTATTCCGGAATGTTATATCATACAAACAATTTAGGGACACAATGGGATTCGGTTTCAACCGGAGTTACGGATGTATGGGATATTGAAATTGCCGGGGACAGCAGTATCTTTGTTTCTTCGGCTACATACGGAATGTATTATTCCGGTGATTTGGGGGCTACTTGGCAGGAGTTTAATTCCGGTATTACCGATACAATTCTATGGAAAATAACCAAAGATAGAGAAGGGAATCTGTTGGTTGGTTCGGGAGGAGGATATATTTATCGACTGGCGAATCCCGTAACAGAAATACGTGCAGAAGAAAATATTCCGGTTACATTTATGTTATATCAAAATTACCCGAATCCGTTTAATCCCACGACAACAATTAAATATTCAATTCCCGTAGGGGACGCAACCCGCCTTGCCATCGGGCAGGATTTTGCGTCCCCTACATTTGTAAATTTAAAAATTTACGACGCACTCGGTCGCGAAATTGCAACGCTCGTAAACGAACGGAAATCTCCCGGGACGTACGCCGTTACATTTAATGCAGAGGGGTTATCGAGCGGCGTGTATTACTACAAAATTCAAGCGGGTGACTTCGCAATGACGAGAAAGATGATTCTTCTCAAGTAATAATATATAAAAGAAATAACGGTTTTTTGATGGGGGGCTAAAGCCCAGGCGTGGAATTTAATGACAATATTTCCGTCGGTTTTTAACCGACGGACACATCGATAAAAAACACACATTCGGTTATAGCCACATTAAATTTACTCATTAGCTTAAGTTAACAGCATTGCCCTTAAAGAGGGAGGGAGATGGGCGAAATTAAAAGTTTTGACAAATATTAAAAGGGGGTGGGTTATTAAAAAAAAGAGAAGAGTTTCTTTTTAGAAAATAATTTTCTTTTATTTTTGGAGTGAAGCCTGCAGTAATTTCTTGATTTCTTTTGAAAATTTTTGGAATTACGATTGGGCAAAGATTGCTGTTCCGCTTACGGGGCGGAATTATGGGGAGAATCGGGACACTAAATTAATCCTTCCTTTTTCCTATTTTTGTAAGCTTAAATTTTACTCATTATTTGAACTACTCAAAGATAGAGAAAGGTTAACGATTTTGAATAAATATAAAAAATTGGAAGTAATGGCTCCGGTCGGTTCGTACGAAGCTTTGAGCGCGGCGATAAAAGCCGGGGCGGATTCGGTTTACTTCGGTATCGAACAGTTGAATATGCGCGCGAGGTCTTCCATTAATTTTACTCTGGACGACCTCCAAAGAATATCCAACCTTTGCGATAAAAATAATATTAAATCGTATATTACTTTGAATACGATTATGTACGACCACGATTTACGCTTGATGCGAAACATAGTGGATAAAGCAAAGCAATGCGGTATATCGGCGGTGATCGCTTCGGACCATTCGGTTATGAATTACGCGCGGAAAGTCGGAATGCCGATTCATATCTCCACGCAGGCGAATCTGAGCAACATAGAAGCGGTGGAGTTTTATTCCGCGTTTGCCGAGGTAATGGTTCTTGCCAGAGAATTAAGTTTAATGCAGGTTGCGGATATAACGCGCGAAA
>CAYNUJ010000068.1:0-15301 GCA_964400095.1 uncultured Melioribacteraceae bacterium | reverse complement strand
TGGAGCTATTCCGAACGGTAAGGAATATTATAAATTTCAAATTAAAGCCAACACTACTACCAACATGACCGCCGACGAAATATATAAAATAGGATTAGATGAAGTGGCTCGTATTTCAGCGGAAATGGAAAAAGTAAAAGAGGAAGTCGGATACAAGGGTGATCTAAAATCGTTCTTTGACTATGTAAGAAACAAGAAAGAGTTAATGCCTTTTACGGAACCTGAACAAGTTCTGGATAATTTTAACGCTATTCGCGAAAGAATGATATCTCACCTTGAAATATTATTCGACAGAAAACCTAAAGCGCGTTTTGAAGTAAGAAGAACTGAAGCGTTCAGAGAAAAATCTGCGAGCGCCCAGTATAATGCCGGGTCGTTGGACGGCGCTCGTCCCGGCATTTTCTACGTGCCGATTCCGGATGTTGAAAAATATAATACATACTCAGATGAAACTCTATTTTTACATGAAGCTATTCCGGGTCATCACTACCAAATATCGCTAACCCAGGAAAATGAAGAATTACCAAAATTCAGAAAAACCTTATGGTACAGCGGTTACGGTGAAGGGTGGGCTTTATATGCAGAATCGCTTGGGAAAGAGTTGGGTTTGTTTGTCGACCCATATCAATACTTCGGAATGTTAGGAGCGGAAATGCATCGCGCTATTCGTTTGGTGGTTGATGTCGGACTTCATTCAAAAGGATGGACCAGAGAACAGGCTATTCAATATTCTTTGGATAACGAAGCCGAAAGCAAAGAGAGTATCGTCTCCGAAATTGAACGTTATATGGCATTCCCGGGACAAGCTTTATCGTATAAAATCGGACAATTAAAAATTAAAGAATTTCGGAAAAAAGCCGAGGAAGAACTTGGCGATAAATTCGAAATCAGAGAATTTCATAATCAAGTGTTGGAAACCGGTTGTTTGCCGCTTGCTATTATGGCAGAAAAAATAGATAGTTGGATTGACTCCTATAAATAAAAACTTATAAATTGAATATTTTGCAATAGTGTGATGACAACCGGTAAAAATAAATATTGGTTATTCGGTTTTCTATTGCATAGTATAGATTTAATATTAGATTTAGGAGTAACTTCTGCTGGTTCTTATCCCTTGCTATTGGCTTTGTTAAAATGTAATTTTCATTTTTGTATCGTTTGGATTGGAAATTGAAAAGAATCCGCAGGAAATACCGGACAACCGGTATTCGAAGCGGCGCAATTAAAATACAAGGTTCTGCGTATGACGGATAATATTTTAACATTCTCCTTAACCGTGTTCACGGGATTTTTTGCTATTATGAATCCCATAGCAAACACTCCAATTTTTTTAGGTCTGCTCGAAGGAAGAGACGAATTAACAAAAAAGAGAGTCGCTAAAACGGCTTCTATTACGGCTTTCGTTATTGTGGCGGTTTTTGTAATTCTCGGTAAATTTATTTTTGAACTGTTTGGAATTACGATTCCGGCATTCAAAATAACAGGCGGGATACTCATATTTTACGTGGGTTTCGAAATGCTTCAATCGAAAAAATCTAAAGTGCACAATCCCGCGGAAATAGAAACGGACGACAACATAGCGATATCTCCTCTGGCTATCCCGATACTCGCTGGTCCGGGTACGATTGTTACCGCAATGAATAACGTAACCAACGCCAATTTTATACACATCGCTATTGTGATTATAATATTTGCCGTAATGATTTATCTAACTTACCTGGCATTCTCTCTAAGCGATCTGATTGTTAAAAGAATCGGGAAGAATTTAATAACGGTAATCGGGAAAATTATGGGATTAATTCTCGCGATAATGGGAACGGAAATGACCATTGAGGGAATTAAAATTGCGTTCGGCTTATAAATAAAGGAGAAGATGCGTAATCTAATGAAATTAAAAATTACAATCAGTCTTATTACAATTTTAATCTTTCGTACGGTATGCGCTCAAAATGAGGTTGACAGCGGCAGAATTGTGAAAGTTCTTTCATTCAATATTCTGCATGGAGCGACTACCAAAGGCGATTATGATTTGGATGTAATCGCTAAAGTCATAAGAAACGCTAATCCGGATTTTGCGGCGCTGCAGGAAGTCGACTATAAAACCAACAGAGCAAAAAAATATGACTTAGCGGCTGAGTTGGGCGGCAGAACTAAAATGGCTCATGTTTTCGGCAAAGCAATGGATTGGGATAACGGTGAATATGGCGAAGGAATTCTATCCGTATATACTTTTCTACGATTCAGAAATATCCCGCTCCCTTATTCTCCCGGAAGAGAGCCCAGAACCGCTATTGAAATTATTTCCGTACTGCCGTCGGGCGATACAATTGCGTTTGTGGGAACGCACTTGGATCATTTTAAGGACGAAAAAGACAGAATAGCTCAGGCGATGAAAATCAACGAAGTGTTTGCTTCTAACAAATACCCTACAATATTGGCTGGAGATTTGAACGCCGAACCCGGAAGCGCGACCATTTACATTCTCGAAGAAAAGTGGACTTCCTCTTACGACAAGAGTAACCCAGAGCCGACATTTCCCTCAAATAATCCCTCAAGGAAAATTGACTATGTTATGTTCTATCCCAAGAATAGATGGAAAGCGCTTAAAACAGAGGTTATTCGCGATTCGATAGCTTCGGATCATTGCGCCTATTTAGTAACTATCCAACTTTTAGTGGAACAATAGTATATGAAAAAATAAAAGCGTTTGTGCAAATAACATTTTGAATTATTAAGAAGAAAGTTATGAGTCCAGCTATTCGAAAAACAATTAACGAAACAATTAAACGCCGGCTAAGGAAGAAAAATATAGAAGTCGACGACAAACAGTTGTCGAGCGAATTCAAGATATTTAAGGTCAGTGTTTCTCATATTCTCAGCGATACGTTTTATATTTTAATCGGTATTATTTCCGCCGGATTCGGGTTAAAAGGATTCTTGCTTCCCAATTCATTTATAGACGGCGGTGTAACAGGCGTTTCCCTTTTAACAAGGGAAATAACCGGAGTGTCGTTATCCATTCTAATTGTAGTTATCAATATGCCTTTTCTCGTTCTCGGATTTTCACAAATCGGAAAGGAGTTCGCCCTTAAAAGTATAACGGCAATCATAGGACTCTCGTTAGTTCTTTTCTTTGTGCCTTATCCAATAATTACTACGGATAAATTACTCGTAGCGGTATTCGGCGGATTTTTTCTGGGCGCCGGCATAGGTTTGGCTATTCGCGGCGGCGCAGTATTGGACGGAACCGAAGTGCTGGCGATTTATTTGAGCAAAAAAACCGGACTTACAATCGGCGACATAATTTTGATTTTCAACATCATAATATTTTCGTTCGGCGCATATATTCTGTCAATAGAAATAGCTTTGTATGCAATCCTAACGTATCTCGCCGCTTCGAAAACAGTAGATTTTGTAATTGAAGGAGTTGAGGAATACACGGGTATAACAATAATATCCGATAGCAGTGAAGAAATAAGAATAATGATTACAGAAAAATTAGGACGCGGCGTTACAATTTATAACGGCAAAGGCGGTTACGGAAAAAAGGGAGATAACTTGAAACAGCTAGATATTGTTTATACCGTTATTACCCGACTCGAAATCGCGAGATTGTTAACGGAAATTGATAAGATAGATTCGGAGGCATTTATCACGATGAACAGTATTAAGGATACAAAAGGCGGAATTATAAAGAAACGACCTTTGGAAAAATAAACAATCGGACGCTGTTTTTTAGGCGTTTGAAATTACAGCAATAATTTTAATTATTATTTCAAGAAAGGGATACCGATAGGCGACATCTTTATCAAACATCATAAACTTTCAAACGGAATAGCCAAAACTCTTTTACTCAATTGCCGAGGTTGAGGAATTCGACAAACTAAATAACCACGAGTAGCTCTTTCAGGATATAAATCGATAAACTTTTCAATATTTCGAATATGTTTTGTGGATGGCGATTCTGTCATAAAGAAATTGCGCCTCCTTAAGCTGCGGAGGTGTTTTCTGAATCTTTAATTTCGCTGATTATTTCTTCGGGGCTTTTATTGCCTTGCCAACCGCCGAATATATTGTTAATATTATCTTCTTGTTTTGGTTTGGTATTTATAGATTTAGTCAGCTTTGTTATAAGTCTTTTTTAGAGTTAATATCTAAATTCTCTAATATCCCAAAATATTTATTTATCATGTTATTATTTGCAACTAAATTTCCCATAATTATTTCCACCAAATCTTTTTAAACCATCAAATTTTATGCAATAAAATAATTGACTTTATCCCTTCTGTCAAATGTATAGTCACAATATTTGATGACATTTTATTCAATATTTCCAATTTGTTAATACATTTACTCTTATTTCCCTAAAATAATTCTTTCATTTCTATAATTGTCAGCGGTTTTGCAATTATTTTTCTTGCTTTATCAACCAGAAACATCGTCGGCGTTGCGTAGATGTAATAATCGGAAGCTGCCTTTCCGCTCCAGCCTTTTAAGTCGGATACATTCAGCCAATTCAGATTATTATCTTTAATGAACTTTATCCACTCCACTCTTTTTTCGTCGAGAGAGACAGCCAACACATCGATTTTCTTTTCTTTTTGTTTATCGTAAAGTTTAAAGATTTCGGGAACAATCTCTTGGCAGTGCGGGCACCAGCTTGCGTAAAACAGAATCAGTATTTTCTCCGATTTTAACTTGCTCAAATCGATTTCATTGCCGCTTGTATCGGGCAAAATAATATTAGGCACAACGTTTCCGATTTTCAATTTTTGCGCTTGGTCTATTCTGTTCTGAAGCGAGGTTCCCAACTTTTCGTCCAAACACAAGTCGTCCTTTATTACATAATTTTCAATTACGTAATCCACAATATTATTAAACCCGAATTTTTTAAATCCGTCAATCAGATATTCGGCGATATGCTGATAGACAAAAATATTCTTTCTTGCTTTCATTAAAAGCGTATCAACCGCTCTCATAAATTCCTTTTCGAGCAGTCCCTTCGGAGCTTGGGGATTTCTATAATACATCAAGTATTCAATGGACTTATTGGAAAAACAATCGGAGTATGTTAACTCGTCGTCGTTAAAATCGACGTTATCCAGCGCGTGGGATTTAAGATATTTCACTTGCTCTTCAAAAGATAAAGTTCCGTCGATTAACGGCAATTGAGAAGAACGAACATATCTCGCAATAAACGATTCCGGTTCCTTCTGCGAGGTTACGTTAACGAAGAAGGAATATTCATATTTCAGCGCTTCAAATTTTTTCAAAGTTGTTTCATAATAGTCGTCGTCTTTAGGATAACGCTGTAAAATTACGTTGAGCAGTTCGGTTTTTGTTTTAAACGCTTTATTCAGCCTAATAAATTTGTAATATAATTTATTGCTTTCGGATTTTATTACCTTCAAGCTATCTGAAATATTATTAAAATCCGATTTTATTTCAACATCCTCGCCATCGTAAATAAAATTAATGAAATGCATGTGATCGAAGCGCAAGCGGTACAGACCGGGATGTTTGCCTTCCATCGAAAATGTAAAAGTATCGTTCGCGGAAAAAACCGAATCTATTTCGTTTGTTTTCTCGCCTTCGAGTTCCATCAGCGCGGCAGACGACGGTGCGTTTGCAACTTGAATTGATCTATTTTGTGCGTTAAGATTTACAGAAAAAATAACGGCGAAGAGAAGTAATGTTTTTAGTTTATTACAGTTCATATTTTATTCAATAGATTAATTGATAATCAAAAGTCAATGTAATTTATGTGTTTTTTCGAAATAGTAAATCTTGCCAACTCATCAGATGTAAAGAGATTATCAAAAATGACTTTCCGAACAGTTTGAATATGGATTCTATATAGTTGTCCGAGATATTCGGGCTTAAACTCCGAGGTTTTTAATTCTATGGCTACCAAACATTGCAACTCGCGATGAAAAAACAGCAAATCGATATAATAGTCGTGCATACCTACTTGTATGCGGTATTCTTGTCCGATAAAAGAGAAACCTCCGCCAAGTTCAAGTAAAAACTTTTTCAGATTGGCTGCCAATTGTTTTTGCAAATCAAGTTCGGTGTAATTATCCGGTAAATCCAAAAACTCAAACACATAAGTATCTTTAAATATCTGATTATCGGTTTTTTGTATTTGTGTCAGCAGCGCCGACACATTTTGTTTTGAAATTACAGTCCGCTCAAAAATACCGGAATCGATTTGCCGGATTAATTCCCTGCTGCTCCATTTTTCTTTTACCGCCAGCATTAAATAGAATTGTTTCTCTTCAGCGCTTTTACATTTGCTTAAAATTGTAATATGGTTTGTCCAAGTTAATTGTGTCAGCAGCGGCGCCACAATTTTGATTTCGTTATAAGTTTCGTAAAATTGTTTCATTCTGTATAGACCGCGTTTAGTAAATCCTCTTAAATTAGGATACTTTCCACGGATAAAATCGGAAAGTTGTTGAACTATCGCATTGCCCCAATTTGCATCTATTGCTTTCTTCGAAACAAATTCACCTACATCCCAATATAATTGAACCAATTCGGAATTAATGTTTTGGAAAACTTTGTTTTGCGCTTTTTTTATTCGTTCAATAACCGGAGTAAAATCAATATTTCGAGGTTTGTTATTTTGCATAATTGCGTTTTAATCAATTTCCATTTTTCGAATTTTCCGAACTATAGCGTTGCGCTAACTTATTAAATATTAAACAATTAACCAAACGGACTTTCCGAATGGTTCGCAAATGATTCATTAATAATCGCTGCCGTATAAGATAATTAAATTACAAGCCTCGCCGTAGAGGAGAGAGTTTTTAGTTCGATATCTTTACCGAATCAATAAAGTGTATGCGATCAAACCGCAAATGATAAAACCTTTTGTGCTTATCGTTAAGTGAAAAGTGATTCCCAGTTTGGGTGAAATTATAGAATCTGCTTTCTCTCTTCTGACATCTTCGAGTAGTAAATAGATATATCGCCTCGTGCACCAGTAACTATAGTTGTGAAGTATTGTGTGAAAAGTTTAAATGAATAATTAAAGATAGAAGTGTTATGATTTATTTTTATTCATATTTATGAATAGTAAACCGAGAATAAAACGGCTTTCGGAATTTTGAGATTAACTTTTACCGGTATAAGAAATCCTAATTTAATCCCTGTGCTATGTTAATGTTTTCTTTGATGAGTTTGTTAACTATTGTTGTTAAATCTAAATTCTTTTCTTTCGCAATTTTTTCAACAAACTTGTAGTTTTCCTCTTCGAGATAAACAGGTAAATTTATTTTTGCATCTTTGTTGTAAAACTTACCACGTTCACCTTTTGTAAAATCATATTCTTTTTTCATTTTACTCCACCTAATATTGTTTTTTCTCATTTTTAGTAGCTTTACGCGCAGAAATAATTCTAATTTTAGTTATTCCGTTAAATCCCATTCAAAATTATATAACATTCAATTTATCCAAGTTCTATTGTACATCGCAAAGGTAATTAGTGAAAAGCACAAATTCAATAGAAATTATCTTCTATTTTATTCCGGCAATAAATTGGTTTTTGAATTTTTAAATAAACACCATCGGTATATAACATCCAAATTGATTTTCATTCCCGATAAGCAATTTAGTACAAGATATTTTTCCGTTATTCAGGAAATCAATAAAACATATCCGGTCAATTTGTTCATAAAAAGGATATTTAGTATTTTTCAGTATCAATGAAATCGCATCGAAACATATTGCTTTTGAAAATCGCCGCGGTTATACTTCTCCACACGCTTATACCGCATAAGCGCCACGGGGAAATGACGATAGCGGAGCACAAAACCGCGCATAACAATGCCGATGGCTTCATCGATTATTATTAAAGGAAAATTATGGATGCTGCACATCTTCACTTAATACTTGTACACATTCCGATTGTCGGTTCGTTCATCGGTTTGAGCATTTTTGCGTACGGGCTGTTTATAAAAAACGACGAAATAAAAAAAACCGCGTTTGTAATTTTTGTTTTGGCGGCATTGGTAACTATCGCGGTATTTTTCTCAGGCGACCAAGCCGAAGGAACTGTAGGGCATCTTCCCGGTGTTTCGAGCGAGATAATTGACGAGCACTAAGATTTAGCTGAAATTGCAATTTGGGTTATGGAATTGCTGGGCTTACTTGCTCTCGGTAGTCTTTACGCGATGAATAAAAAGTTACCCTTCGCTAAACGACCAAATTACGCTCGACAAAGAAAAAATGAAGAATCGCTTCCGTCAAATTGTTTCTCCCAATCCCGATGACAATTTCGGGTTTATAAATTCACGGGAAAATATTTGCCATCCCTTGCTTATTCCTTTCCTAATATTTACTTTGCGAAGTAATTGAAATGCATTTAATTGAGTTGGAATTATTATTTCTGCGGACAAAAATATATATTGCGATAAACTTTTCGGCAACGGCTTTCTTAGCACTTTGCATTCAAACAGAAAAAGAGATATATAATGAGAACAGTATTTATAATATTCATTGGATTTCACGGACTTATTCACATACTCGGATTTGTAAAAGCTTTTGAATTGGCTGAAATTAAAGAACTTACAGCGCCAATTTCAAAATCGTTCGGGATGCTATGGCTCGCCGCTTTGTTATTAATTACTATTGCAGTTCTGCTCTACGCGCTTAAAAACAATTATTGGTGGCTGTTCGGCATCGCCTCCGTTTTAATTTCTCAAACGCTCATTATTTACTTTTGGCAGGACGCAAAGTTCGGGACTTTACCGAACATTATTCTTCTAATTGTGAGTATTGTCGCATTCGGAGAATTCAATTTTAAAGGAACCGTAAACGAAGAAATATCGGAACTGCTTTCTAAAATAGATAAAAAATCATCAAAAATAATTACCGAAGATATGACATCCGGCTTACCCGCGCCCGTTCAAAAATGGCTTAATAATTCCGGAATAGTTGGGAAAGAAGAAATAAAAAATGTTTTTCTTAAACAAAAAGTTTTAATGAAAATGAAACCCGATCAGGAAGATTGGTCGGATGCGACGGCGGAACAATATTTCAACGCTCAAACCCCGGCTTTCATTTGGAAAGTAAATATGCAGATGATGCCTTTTATAAGCCTTGCGGGAAGGGATAAATTCGAGAATGGCAAGGGGGAAATGTTAATTAAGGTTTTATCGCTGCTGCCTGTAGTGGATGAAAAGGAAAACGAAAAAATAAATATCAGCACATTGCAAAGATATTTGGCTGAAATAGTCTGGTTCCCTTCGACGGCGTTAAATCCGAGCGTCAGTTGGGAAGAAATTAACGATTTTTCGGCGAAAGCAACAATGAATTATAACGGCACAATGGGTTCGGGGGTTTTTTATTTTGACGAAGACGGGAACTTCACAAAATTCAGCGCTATGCGATATATGAGCGGCGAGGAGAACGCCGAATTGAGGGAGTGGATAGTTGAAGTAAAAGAAAGCAAGGTAATGGAAGGAATAAAAATACCGGTAAAAATACATGCTATCTGGAATTTAGACGAAGGCGAATGGAACTGGCTGCAGCTTGAATTAACGTATATTAAATACGATTGAAAATTGTTGCCATTACCGTATAACTTTTAGCGTCGTATATTCGTCCCAATACATAGCGTTCAGAATTATTGTATTGTCCGAACAGATTTACCGGAAAATGTGCGCTTCCAAATAGTAACTTTACGAACTTACCGGTAACGCAAACAAACCGAGTTCATTTTAATATTTATCATTTAAAAGGGAAAGAATATGCAGACAATTTTAGGCTCAGGAGGAGCGATAGGAACCGAACTGGCTAAAGCTCTCATAAAATATACAAGCGAAATTAGATTAGTAAGCAGAAATCCGGTAAAAGTTAACGATACGGACGAACTTCTGTCGGCAGACTTATTAAATACCGCCGATGTTCGAAAAGCCGTAGAGGGTTCGTCGGTAGTTTATGTTACGGTCGGGTTTCAGTATAATTTAGATGAATGGAAAAAAAGCTGGCCCAAGTTTATTTCGGATGTAATCAAGGCTTGCAAAGAACACAATTCCAAATTAGTATTCTTCGACAACATTTACATGTATGACGAGAATCAGCTGAACGGAATGACGGAAGAGACGCCTGTAAATCCTCCGAGCAAAAAAGGAAAAGTAAGAACCGAAATAGCCGATATGATTATGAACGAAGTTAAAGAAGGAACGCTGACAGCTTTAATTGCTCGCTGTGCTGATTTTTACGGTCCCGGAATTAAAAACACAAGCGTTTTAACGGAAGCGGTTTTTAAGCCCTTAAGTAAAGGTAAAAAAGCCAATTGGTTCGGTTCCGTTAAATATAAACACTCCTTTACCTTCACGCCGGACGCCGGTAAAGCAACAGCCATGCTTGGCAATACAGAGGATGCTTTCAATCAAGTTTGGCATTTACCCACTGCGGCGAATCCGTTAACGGGCAAAGAATGGATTGAAACAATCGCTAAAGAAATGGGCGTCATACCTAAATATCAAGCCGCGCCTAAATGTATTGTTAGAATTATCGGATTGTTTGTACCTATTATGAAGGAGATGGTTGAAATGATGTATCAATACGACAGGGATTATGTGTTCGACAGCGGTAAATTCGAAAAACGATTTAACTTTAAACCGACTCCTTATTCCGAAGGAATTAAAAAAATTGTTGAACTCGATTACAAAACGGTTTCCGTCAAGTAAAGGATGAATGTAATGAAAGTTAGTGTTCTATTAGTATTATTATCTTTCCCGTTATTGGTCAATGCTCAGATTGATTATGATAATCCGCCATGGGAATTGCCTTATGACTCATTGTCGTTCGGTACTCAAACGGAAATGAATATTTTCAGTGCGAAAGAAGCGCATATTGCCGACAGTGTTATGACCGCTCTTTACAATTCTGTTGTAAATTATATGGAAACGGAACTAAAAATCGCGTCATCCGATACAACCTACGGAGACGGATATTGGGATATTTACTTAAACCAATTAAAAAATCAAATTGCCTTTATTAAAGAATCACAGAAAAATTTCGAGATTTACAAAATCTCCGTACTGAATTTTGTTTCCGAAAGTTATTCAGGAGGTTCAATATGTCCTTTAATGGTTAACACTTACGCATTAAAATTAATTGTGGAAAGAATAAAACTTTTAGAAGAGATTAGGCAAGAGCTGCAGCTGTGAAATAGATCTGCGGAAAAGAATATCAACTTATTTAGCAATTAATTGAAAGCTGCAAATGCGCATCAATTAGTAGAATTCTCTATATTGTATGAAGTTAAAAAAATAGAGATGATAAATTGTATAAAGGCGTGCTTGTAAAAATGAGTTCGGAGTTTGACGACCCGATAAAATATACTCTTAAACTGGAAAAAGATCTCGTCAATATGAATGAACTCATCGAAAAAACCATTAGGATATCATTTGAGGGTTATCAATGTCTTAATTGCGGTAAAGAGAAAAAAATATTCCGCCAGGGTTTCTGCTACAATTGCTTTTTCGAATCCGCCGAAGTAGGGGAATGGATCATTCATCCGGAATTGTCCAAAGCTCATTTGGGAATTGAAGATAGAGATCTTGAATACGAAAAAGAAGTGCAGCTTAAACCACATATTGTCTATTTGGCGTTATCGAGCCATGTAAAAGTCGGCGTAACGCGCAAAACGCAGGTTCCTGCAAGGTGGATTGACCAGGGGGCGACAGCCGCTATTGAAATATTGGAAACTCCGAACCGATATTTAGCGGGAATTTCCGAAGTAGCTTTGAAAGCACATTTCAGCGATAAAACAAATTGGAGAAAAATGCTGAAAAACGAAATAGCGGATGAGGATCTTGTTAAAATTAAAAATAATGTTAACCGTTACATTCCCGCTGAAGCGGCTGATTTTTTTCTTTCTGAACATTCCAACGTTACGCGGTTGAATTATCCCGTTGTTAAATATCCCGAGAAAGTTAAAAGTATTAATCTCTCAAAAACATCTCTGTTTGAATATAAATTGTTGGGTATAAAAGGTCAGTATCTGCTCTTTGAAGACGGTTATGTTTTTAACGTAAGGAATAACGAAGGAAATAAAATTTCTTTGCAGGTAGTCAAGTAATAATTACTCCGGCATATTTTCTTCGCCCCAGACTTTCAAACTTTCGATTACCCAAAAAAGTGATTTCCCTTTTTCGGTAATGAAATATTCAACTCTCGGCGGTATTTCGGCGTATATTTTTCTTTTCAATATTCCATCCGCTTCCTTCCATATGAATCCTAAAATCGTTTGTTCGCGATAAAACATTTTATCATTTGAAGCGAAAAATCATTTATATTTGCTGATGTAAAATGGAAAACAAAATATATTTTTCTAATATGCTTAGATTAAATAGATTATGAATTTATCCAGATCCAATTGTTTTCATATTATAGCAATTCTCCTTATAGCCGCAAATATATTTGCCCAAGAACAAAATCAAAAAATAATAACAGTGAACAGATATCAAGAAGGTCTAAAGCTGGACGGACTTTTAAACGAAAAGTTTTGGTCAATTGCCGATTCCATCAACGGATTAACGATGGTAGAACCGCTGGAAAATTCTCCTGCGACCTTTAAAACTGTTGTAAAAATTCTCGCAGCCGATGAAAATATAATACTTGGAATTATCTGTTACGACGATCCTAAAAAAATCACCGCATATACAAAAGCCCGCGACGTAGAGTTAGACGGTGAAGATAACATCAAATTTATTTTCGATACTTACCGCGATGAGCGAAGCGGATATATATTTTCCGTTAATCCGTTCGGAGCGAGATACGACGCTGTGGTAGCAGACCGCGGCGAGAGTGAAAATTCAAATTGGGACGGCGTTTGGGACGCCAAAACTTCCGTTAACTCTAACGGGTGGAGCGCCGAAATAATTATTCCGATTAAAACTTTGAGCTTCCAAAACGGCTTGCGCGAATGGGGCTTTAATTTCGAAAGGCGGATTCAAAGATTGCTCGAAATTGACAGATGGAATGCCTTAAAAAGAAACTATAGAGTTACAAGTTTAAGCCAAACCGGAGTGATTGCCGGACTGCCTGATTTCGATCTGGGTCTCGGATTACTAATGCGTTTATCACCCGAAACCGGTTTCCACAAAATTTACAATGAGAGAATCCATTTTGACCGAAGTTTAAGCGGAGACTTAACTCAAAGAATTACGCCCGATATTTCGGCGACGCTGACAGTCAATACTGACTTTGCCGAAACTGAAGTGGACACCCGCAGAACGAATTTAACCCGCTTTCCTCTTTTCTTCCCTGAGAAAAGAACCTTCTTTTTGGAAGGAGCGGATATTTACGATTTCGGATTGGGACTCGGCAAAGATGTCATCCCGTTTTTCAGTAGAAAAATAGGATTATCCGAAGGGGAACAAGTTCCCATTATTTTCGGAACAAAATTGAACGGGAAACTGGGGGCTACTAATTTCGGCGGATTGTTTATACGCACCGATAAAGTAGATTCGCTCGTCCCGGCTGCTAATATGAGCGTTATGCGAGTAAAACGGAATATTCTCGAGCAATCCAATGTAGGCATTATTGCAACACATGGCGATCCGGAAGGAATAAAAAACAGTTGGCTGCTTGGCGCCGATTTCACATTCCAAATCAGCGATTTGTTCGGAGATAAAAATTTCCTTGCCGGTATCTGGGGGCTGTATAACAATCGTCCCGATTTAACAGGTAATAAAAAATCGTACGGATTGAAAATTGATTACCCCAACGATCTGTTTGATGTTTCTCTTACATATAAATATATTGGAAACGCTTTTCAGCCGTCTCTCGGATTTGTTCCCCGGAATGGAATAAAATCCTACAAGTTTGGATTCGATTATATGCCGCGACCGGACAGTAGTTTTATCCGTCAATTCTTTTTTGAAAGCTCCTTTAGGTTCATTACGGATTTAAACGATAAATGGGAAAGCTATAGATTTTTTACCGCCCCAATACATTTCCTGCTCGAAAGCGGCGATAGATTTGAATTTAATATTATGCCCGCCGGAGAAAAATTGAAAGAACCATTCGATATTGAAGACAGCGTGGTTATTCCGATCGGCGATTATAATTATATGCGCTATCGTCTTGAGTTGGAAACCGCAAGCAAACGCGCCGTTAGCGGGCAGGCGACTTGGTGGTTCGGAACATTTTACAGCGGAAGTTTGGATAAAATTGAACTGACCGCGAGTTTACGCTTTACAAGCAATATAATTTTGGACCTGAACTATGAGAAAAATATAGTCAGTCTGAAGGAAGGCGATTTTCACCAGGAATTATTCGGCGGAAGACTGCAGTTGAACTTTTCCCCCGATCTTCAGTTGAGCAGCCTTATTCAATTCGACAACGAAAGCAATTCATTCGGAACAAACAGCCGTATGCGTTGGACAATCACTCCGCTTACCGATTTATACATTGTGTACAATCATAATGTCAATAAAATTTCGGAAGACAAATGGAGGTTCGATTCCAATCAGTTTATTGTTAAACTAAGCTACGGACTCTGGTATTAATTTATAAAACAAGATTCAGAAAAATATTTTACAATCTAATAGACAGACAAATGTTTAAAATTATAACTTTCTTCTTCGCGCTTATACTTGCGTTTCGGGCTGACTCTTATAGTCAGCAAATTAAATTGATAACGTATAACGTCAGATACGAGAATACCTATGACGGTAAGGATAGTTGGATTTACCGGAAAGATGAATTGGTAAAACAATTAAAATTTTATGAACCGGATATTTTCGGCGTGCAGGAAGCTGTTTCAAATCAAGTTAATTATATCGATAGTTGTTTGAAGAATTATACATACATCGGCGTTGGACGAGACGACGGCAGGCATAAAGGGGAATATTCTCCTATTTTTTACAAAAAGAAAAATTTCACCCTAATAACCGATTCTACTTTTTGGCTTTCGGAGACCCAAGACACGGGGAGGGTTGGATGGGATGCGGTTCTGCCGAGGATATGCACTTTCGGATTATTCGAGAACACTAAAACGCACCTCAGAATGTGGGTGTTCAATACTCACTTCGACCATAAAGGGGAAAAAGCGAGAGAGAGTTCCGCGAAGCTGATTTTAAAAACCATTCGGCAGGTTAATAAAGAAAATCATCCCGTAATTGTTATGGGCGATTTCAACTCCGCGCCGGAAGAAATGCAGGTTTTAATAATGAAAGAAACGCTGAAAGATGCAATGGAAATTGCGGTTAATAAATATGAAGGACCGCAGGGGACATTCAACGGATTCGGCGCCGAAAAAATCAGACCTCGAATTGAT
>CAYNUJ010000067.1:0-15394 GCA_964400095.1 uncultured Melioribacteraceae bacterium | reverse complement strand
ATCTTAATAGTTCCTGATATTTTTCAAGATTTGTGAAATCCATGTATCCGAGTTTGAATACTTTGCCGTGCTCTTTCCAAAATTGGATGTATTCCTCTGGGGCGTTTTTCGCTTTTTCCAATAGATAAGAAAGCACATGGTTGGTTACGCTAGATGAAATTTTACTGAAAATTGAATTTTCCTGCAGAGTTTCCCTCGAGATATTTAGCGGTAAATCCTCGGAATCGACAACGCCTTTTACAAAGCTTAAATATTCCGGAAGTAAATCTTTGTTCTTGCGCTGAATTAGAACGCGGCGCACGTAAAGGTCTAAACCGTAATTTTCTCTGTCCATCCAGAAAAATTCGTCGCTCTTTTTCGGGATGAACATTAAAGCGTTGAATTGAATCGGGGCATCCACAGATTTATGAATTGTGTACATCGGTTCGTCGGTATCGTACGTGAGAAATTTGTAAAACTCAACATACTGTTCCTTCTTTATTGAAGTTCTCGGTTCCCGCCAAATTGCGGCTACGGTATTAATTTTATCTTTGCCTACAAATATCGGGAAGGAGATGAAATTCGAGTGAAGTTTTATAGCGCTTTCCAATCTGAACTTTTCGGCGAATTCTTTAGCGTCGTCTTTCAAATGGATTTCAATTATTGTCCCTCGTTTTATCGGTTCGGTCAACTCTTCAATTACGAAACTTCCCGTTCCGTCGGATTTCCACAGCGTTGCCGGTTCGCCGGGTTTGAACGATTTGGATTTGATTACAACTTCTTTAGCGACCATAAAAACGGAGTAGAATCCAACGCCGAATTTACCGATTATGTTATTAACATCCTCTTTATTTTCCGTAATATTTTTCAAAAATTCAGCCGAGCCGCTCTTTGCTATTGTGCCGATATTTTTCACTAATTCGTCTTTTGTCATTCCAACGCCCGTGTCGGAAATAGTAAGCGTGTTTTTCTTTTCGTCAAAATCAACGCGAATTTCCAACGGCAAATCGCTGTTCTCAATTTCAGTATTTCTTGTAGTTTCGAAACGCAGTTTATCCAGCGCGTCCGAAGTGTTTGATATTAATTCCCGTAAAAATATTTCTCTGCTTGTATAAAGCGAATGAACTAAAATATCCAATAGCTGTTTAACTTCGGCTTTGAATTTGTAAGTATGTTTAGTTCCGGTTTTTTCCGCCATTTATTCCTCCGTAATATTTCTAAAAAATGAACTGTAAATATAGTTAGTTAAAATATTTCTTCTGCATCTGTCTTAATAAATCTTTTTCCTTCGAAGTTAAATTTTTCGGAGTGACAAAATTCATTTTCACGAACAGCTCGCCTCGTTTTCCGTTTGCTTCGGGCAGCCCGAGACCTTTTAATCTGAGCGTTTTTGCGCTTTGGCATCCTTTCGGAATTTTAACCGCAATTCGTTTTCCTTCCAAAGTTGTAAACGATTTTGTCCCTCCGAGCGCGGCTGTGAATATATCCACATCGAGTGTGAAATAGAGATCGTTCCCTTTTCTTTTGAAAAAAGGATGTTCCGCGATTTTAACAGTTAAATAGAGGTCCCCCGCTTCTCCGCCGTTCATACCCGGACCGCCTTGGTTTCTAATTCTTAATTTTTTTCCGTCTTCAATTCCGGGATTAATCTTAATTTTTATTTTTTTGCCGTTTACATTAATATACTTTTCCGAACCTTGTAACGCTTCTACCAAGCTTATCTCCAATTCGGATTGATAATCGGGACCTTTTCTGCCAGCGGCGCTGGAAGCATTGCCGAATCCTCTGAAACTGTTTTCAAAACCGCCGCCGAAAAAGCTCTTAAAGAAATCTGAAAAACCTCCCATATCGCCGAACATATCTTCCAAATTGCCGGAGAATTGATACGTTCCGCCTCTTCCGCCGGAATTGGAAAAGAAATCGAATCCTTGATTTCCGTTCATGTTCTCGTAGTTTTTCCAATTTGCTCCTAATTGGTCGTATTTCTTTCTTTTAACCGGATCGCTTAAAACTTCGTTAGCTTCCGTTAACTCTTTGAATTTATTCTCGGCGGTTTTATCACCCGGATTCCGGTCCGGGTGATATTTTAACGCCAGTTTTCTGTAAGCTTTTTTTATTTCGTCTTGGGAAGCGTTTTTTTTTACTCCCAGTATTTTATAATAATCCTTAAAATCCATAAGCGCCAACTTCCTTCGGTTAATTATTCAAGAGTAAAAGCGACAAAAAATCTTCGTTCTCCGCGCTGAACCCTTAGAAAAACATTATCGCCTTTCTTCAATTTCTCGGCGATATTTTTGAAATCTTTCATGCTTTCAACGTTATTATTATTCAATCCGATTATCAAATCGCCTTCGTTCAGTCCGGCGGAACCCGCGGCGCTTCTTCTGTCCAAATTAATAACTACTACTCCTTCGGCGTCGTCCGGCAGTTTATAATTTCTCCTTGTTTTATCGTTCACCGGAGTTATACTGAATCCGAATAGTTCGTCGAATTTTTCACCTTCGGATTTTGTAATATCTTCGTTTTTTAATTCGCCCAATTTAACCGAAATGGTTTCTTCCTCTCCGTTGCGTATAATTTTCAATTCCACTTCCTTGTGAGGCGGAGTTGCGGCAACTTTATTTCTCAGTTGAGTGGAGTTTTTAATTTTCTTTCCGTTGAATTCAACTACAACATCGCCGGCTTCAAGTCCTGCATCTTCTGCAGGGCTGTCTTTCATAACATCCGAAATTAAAGCTCCCTGCTTAACGGGTAAATCCATCGCTTCGACCAATTCCGGAGTTATATTCTGAATATAAGCGCCAAGCCAGCCTCTAACGACTGTTCCGTTTTCTTTTAGAGATTCCATCACAGATTTCGCCATATTAATTGGAACCGCGAATCCGATACCTTGGAATCCTCCGCTGCGAGTTGCGATTGCCGTATTTATTCCGACTAATTTACCGTCCAGATTTATTAACGCTCCGCCGGAATTACCCGGATTAATCGCCGCGTCGGTCTGAATAAAATCCTCATAATCCGCCAATCCCACATTGGAGCGACCCTTTGCGCTCACAATTCCCATTGTGACGGTATGCTCTAAGTTTTCGCTAAGAGGGGAGCCGATAGCGAGTACGGTTTCGCCCACTTGAAGTTTATCGCTGTTGCCCAGCGTTATTTTGGGCAAATCTTCCGCGTCAATTTTAATCAGCGCTATGTCGGTTTTGGGGTCTGCGCCAATTATCTTAGCCGTGAAAGTTCTCTTGTCCATCAATCTCACTTTTACATTATCAGCGCCGTTTACCACGTGATTATTTGTTAAAATATATCCGTCGTTACTTACAATTACGCCCGATCCCATGCCCTGCTGAATATATTCTTTTTCCTGCGGTTTGTGCGGCGCGCCTCTTCTACCGAAAAAGTCGTCGAAAAACCCCTCAAAAGGACTCCCTAAAAAAGGATTTAGCGCGTTTTGACTAACCTTATATTTTTTCTCGATGAATACAGTAACGACCGTCGGATTAACATCCTTTGCAATATTCACTATTGCGTTGTTAAAATCTTTCAGCGTTCTAATCGGCGTATCCTGAGACGACAATAAGGTGAAAGCCGAATTGTTGTTCGCATATACTTTCGGCGACGTTGTGCTGTTCCAATTGGAAAAAACTAACGCGCCGAGTATTATACCGATTATTAATAAACCGAAACCTGAAACTTGAAATTTTCTGCTCATTTTATCCTCCATTTCTTCAAAAAATCAAAAAGTTAAAGGTTATACAAAAAAGGGCGCTTTCTTTGTTCCGCGCCCTTTTTATCAACCCGTCCATTAACATTAAAAAACGGAGGAGAAAAACTCCTCCGTTATTTAACTTTGACCTCTATTTCTTTGGGTCTTACTTCTTCCGCTTTAGGTATTATTACCGTAAGCGAGCCGTCTTTAAATTCGGCTTCGATTTTATCCTCCATAATTTTATCGGGAAGATTGAAAGAGCGGTAGTATTTCCCGTAAGCGCGTTCCACACGATGATAAGCCGCGCCTTTTCTTTCCTTTTCCTGCCTGCGTTCGCCGCTTACAATCAGTTGTCCGTTGGAGTAGGATATTTTAACTTCCTTTTTATTCACTCCCGGTAAATCCAACTGCAGTACGTATCGATCATCCTCTTCAATTATATCGGTAAGAGGCATCCATACGGCATTGTCGTATTCATCGTCTCCGTTTGCGCCGAAGCCGAATCTTGTGCTCAAAGAGCCGAATAATTTGTTGAATTCTCTTTCAACATTCAGAAGTTCCTTCGCCGGATTCCATTTTACTAGCGCCATTTTTATTCCTCCTACATTTTGAGTTAATCGAATTTATTATGAAATATCAATAGTTCTCGGTTTAATGCGCTCATGTTTGGGAAGCCGCAAGTTTAGAACGCCGTTCTCAAAATAAGCGTTTATTTTATTCTCGTCTATTGAATCGGATAAATTCAATTTCCTGAAATAATTCCCGATTTCCATCTCTCTCAAAATATATTTACGGCTGGTAATTTCATCGTAATCTATCCGTCCCATCAATACAATCGCGCCGTCTTCATATTTGATTTTCAAATTATTCTTCGTAACTCCGGGCATAAAAGCTTCGAGAATGAAATCGTCTTCCGTTTCGTGAATGTTGATCATCGGAGAAACCCATGCTTCTTTCTCTAAAGCTTCATCCCACGAAAATTTCTTTTCTTCAATCGAATGTTCCGAAGTTTGAACATCCTTAATTTCTTTTACTTCGTTCATTTGATCCTCCTTAATATTTTATTGTACTTCAATTGTTTTTTCGTTTTTGGGCTGAGCGTCAACTTTGCGGAATTTGATTCTCAGCAGTCCGTTGTCGTATTTTGCTTCCACCTTCTGACTGTCAACTTCCACAGGAAGGGTAAAAGATCTTTTGAAAGAACCATACATTCTTTCGCTGCGGAAAAAGTTTTTCTCCTTCAATTCTTCGGATTGCTTTTTCTCGCCTTCGAGAGTTAAAATATTATCTTCTATTGTGAGTCTGATATCCTCTTTGCTTACGCCCGGCGCTTCCGTATCTACGAATAAATGTTCGGCGTCCTCATAAATATCAAACTTCGGCATAAAGGAATCGCTTCTGCCTGTGGCAATAAACGGAAGTTCGTCAAAATATTTTTGTATTTGGTTAGAGAAGTTTTCAAACTCTCTCAAAGGTTCAAATCTTACTAATGTCATTTTTAATCCTCCTTATTTTGTTTAACTGATTGCGCTTAAATATTATAAAATTCTGTGCCAAACGTACTTGAGCAGTGTAACCTATTGAAAAATAATGACTTACATAGATTATCCCTCCAAATTGCTATGAACGCCATAATAACCTATAAAGCGCCATAATGACTTGCAAGCGACTATATGGCGTGAATAGGGGAAATATGGCGCGAAAAATTCTTTTAACCGGTTTTACATTTAGTCAGAAAATATGTATTTTGTAGAAAATTTTGGAGGCAAAAATGGCAGATGCAGTCAATGTCGAGTTTTCTTCAGACGAGTTCGAAAGTTATATTTCCGGTCGTTTCGCATATGTTATAATTAAAGGCAACGCATTTAAAAATATTTCCGATATTATGCGAAATCAGGATTTTATTCCCTGGTTCGATTTAATTGAACATACAAAGGAATTGAAGGGGATAGTCGTTTTGAACGAAGAGGGAAGTATGAGCGACACAGCCTACTCGGAGTTTCTTTCGGAATTATCCGGCGAGGTAATTAAAGCGGGCGAGACTCATTATATTGAAAAGTTCAAAAGCCATAAAATCCGCGCGCTGGAAATAAATATGCTTAGCAACCTTATCCGCAGAATTAACTTATTTACAAAATTATTTATTGTCGCCTTCAAAGATGAAATTGTATCTCCTTTTATCGGCGTTTCTCTTGCGGCAGATTTCCGGCTGATAAGTTCCGAAACAAAATTTTGTTTTTCACATTCCAAATACGGACTCCCCGCGAGCGGCGCCCTGCCTTATTTCCTCCCAAAATATGTGTCTAACTCCATCGCTTTCGAGCTTGTATCCAAAGGCGGTTATCTTGATGCCGAAGAGATAAAGGCGCTTGGTTTGGTAAACCGTGTTTTTCCAACCGAGGAATTTAAAATCGGAATGGAAAAATTTGCGAACGAATTATCGCTGCTTCCCACAAATTTAATTCGCAATTCCAAATTGCTCTTTTATCGGAACACAGCGGAATTAGAAGATTATTTGAATTTTGAAAGGCAGTATCTAATTTGAGTGAACTGTTCTGATGAAATTATTTAAATTCCATTAGCGCAACTTGTCCCGATGCTTTTATCGGGATTCGCGGCTTTTCTTAACTTCAGAGTTCAACCCCGACTTAAATAAAGGATGAAATAAACAAGCAATGTCATTATAATAAATCCCCAAGTCAGCCCAATAAAAAGATTAAAATATTTTTTCGATTTTTTATAATAAGTTACCCATGTACCGGCAATTGAAAATACTGATACGAAAAGATAAATATCAAGAATGACTGAAACAAAGTTAAATGTAGTTCCGGGTTCCGGCTGAAATCCGATTGGGCTTAATACCGTAACCACAATTGAATAGTTAATTATCTCCGTAAACATCATGATTATCAATGCAAAGAAAAATAATACGTTTACAACCGTATTTAGGACGGCATAAAATAAGCGCTTTTTATTCATTAAAAGGACCTTAAATAAATTAAAAAATTAGTCATCTATTCTCAAAAGCTCAGAAATGAATTCCCATAAAAGAAAATAATGAGTTGTAAAAGAATTCAATTCAAATATTATTTCTTTTTAAAGTTATATCCGTCAAAAGTATAATTCATGTATTTGTCCATAACTTTATAGGTTGTAGTATCCACTTGCCGGACAGAAAAACTGCCGTTTTCAGAATCTAATTTTATTGTTCTGGGAATAGGCGTTTCTTCATCCTCATTCATCGTGTCATAATCGTAATTAACATACAGCCCATCACTTATGGAGTAATCGCCTTCTTTTGGAAAATTATATACATCCGGTCTTTTCACAAAACCATTGTAAGCTCTTAAAACTTGGTATCTGGTTCTCGTCCCGCCCATCCCATTATAGTGATACAAAACAAAATAATATTTATTATTGTTTTTCGCCGCTGAATAAATTTCTAAAACGTCTCCGGTCTGATCGGTAAATGCAACTGATTCTTTTCCGTCAGAATATTGGCAGACATTCCAATCATTTGAAAAGCTGGGAGATATGATATTATTCGACCAAGAGTAAGCTCTGAATTTGCCGTCTTTTGAGGTTGTTATATTTAATCCGGCGTCAGTTAGTTTGTTAAAATTCCGAGTTATCAACTGCGGATATTTGTTTAGATAATATTTTAATTTTGCTCTAATAATATCATTTTCTAATCTGAGATTCATATCGCGTTCTTCACTGAACTCAGAGCTATTCCAATACTTCATCTGATTAAAATGACTGAATAAATCGCCTTCAATGCGATTAATATCCGGCATAATTACAAATTTATTTCCGCCAAATTCGTATTGAACCGTTTCATTTGTCATTTCCAATGTTTGAGGGTAAACCAAAGGAACTGTAAACGTATTTGAATATTCGTTGAAATCTATTCGATAATCATTCCCATTAAAAATATCGGTACTATGATAAGCAAAACTAATACTCGAACTCAATTCAGACCAATTTGTTTCAAATTTTAATTCTCCTTCAAAAATCCCGTTTGAAGAAACTCGATAATTATTGACGCGCTGTTCGCCAGGGTCTCCAAAGTAAGAGCGAGTGTAAGGGAAATAATATTGTTTTTCGTTCAGTTCAGCCTGAAATATTTTTATTACATCTTCTCCTTGGTAATCATTTTCTTTATCCGCCAATACGCCGTAATTATCTTTGTAGCGATATTGAATTATGTTGTAATAAATGTTTGTCCTACCGCCTAGGTTTACAGACCAGTTATAAATTCGGAAATTCCCGTCCGGGGATGAACTTACTTTGAAATTGTTTTTAACTAATAAATCAAAATGAGATTCAATTAAACCAGGTTCGCTCTTTAAGTATTCAATCAGCTTTGAAATAAATATATTATTTTCAGATGAAACTTGGTCGTAATTTATTCCATCATCATAAAAACTCCGCTGAGTTTTTTTGAAATGATTGAACAAATCTTTTTCGGCGGCGGCATTATTCTGTGCAAACAATTGCACAGCGAATAATACAACTAATAATCCAATAAAATGTTTCATCTTTTCACCTTTTTTTTTATTTGATAAATATCTAATTCTTTTCTTGAATGACTCTCTGAAAGTATTCCCCGTTAAATTTATACTTAACTGTTTTCCTTGATAACTTTAATGTTTTCTTGTCAATATAAGGAACTGTAAATGTATTAGTTGCCGCATCATAGTTGATTGTACTATCATATCCTTTAATAACGGAAGATGGAAGATAAGCGATGACGAGCGAACTTTTTAATTTAGATAAATCCGTCAAAAATAATCCGCCGTCCTTAAACGTTCCGTCCGAAGTAACGGCGATGTTGGTAACTTCTTCAACTCGCGGGGACTTCGACTGCGGCAACCGTAAATAAGGCAGATAATATTGATCGTGATTCAGCTTTGCCTGAAATATACCCAAAACATAACCGCCGGCATATTGGTTATCCCTGTCCGCCCAAACTCCGTGTTTATTTTTGTATCTGTATTGAAAAATATTATAAACCTCAGGATCGTTTCCGCCCCAATTAATACTCCAGCTATAAATTCGGAAATTGCCGTCGGCAGAGTTGTTTATACTAAACTTATGTCCCGTTAATTTGCTGAAATTATAATCAATAGTTGAAGGCTTGGTTTTGAGATAATATATTAATTCAGCGGTAAACATATCATTTTCAGTTTGAATTTTATCATAATCAATTTCATCTTGATAAAAATCTGTTCTTGTTTTTTCGTAGTGTTTATATAATTCTTTCTCAATTGTTTTATTAGTCTGCGCCAAAACTTGGGCATACAAAAAAAGAATTATCAAACCGATTGATATTTTTGAAATACTTTTAATCATAATTAATGAAAATCCCATTTTGTTTTATTGAACTGATGAATTCAGTCTAAAAAGCAAAAGTTTACAACGTCATTGCGAGTGAGGCGATGTTCCAAAGGAATTTAGTGGACAATCTTTGAAATTTAGCTCAAAATCGATAGATTGCTTCGTCCGACATCCGCCGGACTCGCAATGACTGAAATATCCTTTTTGTACCGGACTCACTGATTATTCAAAATATTTTCCTTTAAATTTAAGTTGTTCCGTTTCCGTAAGCGAAACTTTTAGCGTTTGCGGGTCAATAACCGGCAAAGTAAATGTATTTGTTTCATGATCAAATTTAATTAAACGAACAGGTCTCTCTTCATGGTCAAGAACCGAGAAAAAGTCAAAACCTATTGAAAGGTAAGATTCGGGATTCTCCCCGACTTTAAATATTTTATCTTCATTGGATATTCCGTTTTCGGAAACATTGAAATTATAAATTGCATTCTCAACGATATTTCCGGATGCCGACTGTGTATAAGGGAGATAATATTGCTTACCGTGTAATTTTGTTTCAAAAACATCTATTACGTAATATCCTTCGTAATTATTTTCTTCATCGCCCCAAATTCCTTGATTGTTTTTGAACTTGTATTGATAAATATTATAGTAAAAACTTTGTCTTCCGCCAAGATTTATTGCCCAACTGTAAATTCTAAAATTGCCGTCCGGCGAAGTAGTAACATTGAAGCCATCTTTCACAAAGTTATTGAAACTATTCTTAATTGTTTCCGGTTGTGTTTTGAGATAATAAATTAACTCCGCGGTAAAAACATTATTTGCGTTAATAATACTTTGATAATCCTTGTCGGTTATTTCATCGGAATAGTAACTTTTTTGAGTTTTCTTAAAGTGATCGTACAACACATTTTCAAAAGTTTTATTTGACTGTGCGAACAACTGTGCGCTTAAAAGTAAAACTATTAAGTATGCAAATATTTTCCTTAAGGTCTGTGACATTGTATCTCCATGATTAATAATAAAATTTTATGTTAAAATTTAATATGGTTTTTTCCCCGTAACATTTCCGGGTGGATCATAATTGCAGACAACAATAATCATATCGCCGCAAACAGCAACGCCGGCGCCAACTTGAGTTGTGTTCCGCCAAATAATTTGTGTATAATGACCAACAACGCCCGCTTGCTTAGTTTCTCCCGACGGACCGTAGGTATAATTCCTTTTTTCGCGTCCCCAAGCCTTTACACCGTCAACTACAGTGAACATTCCTTTTGTACCCGTATAAAGATTTTCGCCGTATTTGTTGTTCGGTCTGTGCTCGAATGCGCATCCGTCTGCGGCTAATTGTTCAGCCCAATCCTGCGCCAATTCCGAAAGCTCCTTAGACCAAGTAAGCGGAGCTACTCCAACTTCGGCTCTTAATCGGTTATGTTCTACCAAAACAGCTTCAGCTTGTTCGGGAGTTAATTTAGAACCGGTTGACGTAATAGGTGCATTACTATTATCTTCATTAGAAGAATTCCCATCTTTAACTTGATTATCATTAGCGCTTGCGGAAGGGGATTTTACACTAACATTTATTCCGGCGTTTTCAAGTCTGAATTTTGCCATGGAATCGCCGTTGTCGGCTAATACCCGATATAACGAAACCGCTTTATTTACATCCTTGGGAACTCCGCCTTCGCCGAAAAACAATATTTCAGCAACTTTCATTTGTGCATAGCCGCTTCCGGTTGCTGCAAGATTTTGATACCAATATAAAGCCTTAGGAATATCTTTGGGAATGTCTTCTCCAAAATAATATTTATTTGCAAGTGTCTGCTGCGCCCACTGTTCGCCCGCTTCGGAGCTTTTTTTAAGTTTTTCAAATTCCGATAAATTACTTTCATCTGGAATTTTCCCTTTAATTTCCGATTTCTCCGATAGCGCGGCAGAACTGCCGGTAAAAGGGATGTAGGAAATATTTCCAAGATTTAACTTTTCAATTTCAGCCGTATTGTATTCGCTGTTCGGAGCCTCGCCGAAATCAAAACGTCCGGGACCTGTTGTTTCTGCAACCAAAAAATATTTACCCTCAATATTAAAATAAGTCGTAGAACCGTTTTTAACTATGTCTTTTTTATCATTTGCAATAAGAGTATATAAATGCCCGGGTTCTCCGGCAAATCGAATATCTCTGTAATCAATTAGATAAGATAATATTCCGGCGAACAAAAAAGCTTTGGAATCACAATCTCCCCAACCTGTAATTAGTATTTCCGGTATTGGATTTACGCCCCCGTAATTCCAATTCGGGTCTCTGTCTGTTGGAATTGCATAAGGAATATCCTGTACAAATTTTATCGCGAGTTCAATTCTTTCGCGTCTTGTGTCAATATTCTGTCCTTTTAGATACCCAACCATCCATTCCGCAATCGGTTTGCAGTATTTTCTGTAAGTTAAAATGGAAGCGTCTTTATCAATTGCAATAGTATTGCCAACTAATTTGAACAGACCATCTTTCATTTGCTTTGCTCTCTTCTTTTCGCTTTCCGGCGTTGAAACGTATGTATCAAACATTGATTTCGGAATGCCGAAAATATTGATGTCGTCATCCACAGCTTTTTTATTAAATGAAGCCGACAAGCTCACTATATTATCATGGTTGTCTTTAAATGTGTAATTAATAATATAATTCCCGTCTTTCTCGGTTCGATTGTAAGCGACATGATCATTTGCCGTATATTCTTTTTGAGCAAATATGTTTGATATACAAAACAGCAATATTAGAATAATCAGTTTTCTCATAATAGCTATTCCCGTTTAAGTCATTTTGATTTTAAAAATATTTATTCAAATTAACCTGAGCCGCGGAAGAACCGTTTTCAATTGCACTTTTCAGTAGATCTTTAGCTTTGTTTACATCTTTTTCAACGCCGTAGCCATTGAGATAAAAAACAGCAATTCTGTTTTGAACATTCGCTAAATTCCCTCTATATCCGCTTATATGTTCAACACCGGTATATCTATCTGCTAATTTTTCGTATAATGATAACGATTTGTTATAATCTTTATTCGTGCCTTGACCTTTATAATACATAATCGCCATATAATACCATGCTAATGCGTTTCCGTCATACTCGGCTTTTTTTATCCATTCAAATCCGTTTTTAAAATTGCCGTCTGCATTATATCTTGATCCGAGTTCTACGGCAATGCAGCCGTCACACATTGTTCCGCCTTTTTTATACATTTTCTCAAGTTCGGCGTCGCTTTTATCATTCAGCTCAAGAAGACTTAAAATATTAAACCCCTGGTCGTATTCCCAATTTCCGTATTGACCGGTTTGAGGTTTATCCCAGCCCCAGCCTGCATCTTTTGAAGAATAGAGCGCTTCATCTATATCCCCTTTTTTTATAACTTCAAATTCACCGTTATCATTTAACTGTACAATACAATTGGGTCCATTCTTATCAGTTTCGGAAGCCCAAACCGGTTTTTCCTCCGAGTTGTACACTACAAAATTCCCATCATCCTGCATTGCTGCTCGACCGGGTTTTCCGGTATTGTTTGAATTAGAAGCCCAAATAACTTTTTTGTTTTTATCGTAAAGCACAAGATTGCCGTCTTCCTGATAAATCAAGCTGTATTCGCCGTTAGGAGATACAAGCTGCGAACCGGGAGGTAAGTAATAGTCGGTATTTAGAATATTTATGTTTTCCTGCCCAAAAACTGATATAGCTGTTAACGAGAGTATGAATATTACAAGTGAAAAAAATATTTTTTTTGCTTTCATGTTCATTCCTCTATATTAAATATTGTTCTTTAAGTTTTGTTTAATACCGTTATTTTATCCCAAAATTGTCAATAGAACAAGTTCTATTAACAATTCGACTAAGAGCGCCTAATGGTTCGGACGAATTCTTAATGTATCTTTTTCTTCCGAACCAAAGGCGCTCTAAGTCGGGATTTAATGCCCGGCATCATTACTATTTCTTACTTTTAAATTTTTAATTATTATTCCTAATGACAAATCTGGGTTTATTTATTAATCTACAGCAAATTGATAAACGGAAGAGCGTTTACTGCTTTCCAGTATTTCACTTTTTGATCGAGATAATTAGATTTTTCTACAGGTTTTTTCGAATCCATTTGAAAAACAGATTCACACTTCCGCGTTAAAATACCGGAACTATCAAAGGTCAATTTTCTTTCAACCGTAATTGCTCCCGACTGCGATTGCGTTGTATTCATTACCCATAATACAAGATTTAGTTTTTTATCCGGCGAGTAATAATTTTTTGAAAAAATAGACCAATCGCCCGACGGGGAAGTCCTTTCCAATTCAAAATAACTGCCCGATTTACCATCAGACCAAAAACTTACTTTTTCGCCGATAAAATAATCATCGCTTTCGGCGGGCTTTTCGGTTACCCATTTGTTATTTTCATATTGTTCGCCATAATACAAATGATAAAAAACTTTCGGCGTATTTCCGGTATCCGCAATTTTTTGTTTCCAAAATTCTATTTGGTTTTGAGGTTTATCTTCCTTTGTCGCTTTATTTTCAGCGCATCCTGCAATTAGTATTACAGTTAAGAATACTCCGGTGAACGTCTTTGACAATCTCGTCATTACAGCCTCACAATAAAAATAATTTTTGAAACCTATTTTTTTATTAATACAACTCTATAAAATATCGAAATAATATAATAGCGCGAGTATTCCCATAATTACCGCGGCTATTATATAATCAAACTTATCGTATCTTCTCTTTTTCAAATTATTTCAAGACTTACGATCTTGACCATTCAACAAAAGTTTCAACATTCTTTTTCAAATAATCCAAAGCGTCTTCCTGTGTATATTTGTCTTTCTCTTTTGTCGTATCCGGTTCAACTTCCTCCATCGGCATATCCATTTCAAAATCGGGATAAACGGCGAGGGCTTTATCGTAAACGCTGATAACGGCAATATAAATTCCGTCTTTCCCGGCGTCTCTGATGGTTCTTTTAATCTCGTCGAGCGATACCGTGTATTTTCTTTGCTTTTGATACAGTTTGCTATATGCGGCGCGTATGAAATTTTCATCGTTGCTTTTCTGTACTTCCGCGATCAATTCTTTTTCAGAAGCGAGCAAGTTTCTGTTCATATAATTGATCATATTTTTAATATTATCTCCGCTTTGATTTTCCAACCATCTGCTAAGCCTTTGAGATTCGCTCTCATTTTCAACTTCGGATCCGAACTTATCTGGTTCGTAAAACAATGCAAATGAATCTTCATCCCACGGTATAACCGCGTCGTCTTCAAGATTATTATATTCCAAGTAAACATAGCCGGTCTTTTTATTTTTGTCGTAGCCGTTCAAAACAAAGGAAGAACTGTCAGTTTTATAAAGATAATTTTTAGTCAGTTTAAATCCGTTATCCCTAAAAACTTGTCCGATTATATTATCAGCCAAATCGGAACTGATGAGGTCGGGCAGACCCACGCCGCAAAAGGATGTCTGAACCGGTAAACCGGTTTTTTCAAAAGTGAAAGGATTATTATCCTGTTTAACCTTTTTTGAAGAGCATGAAACAGTAATAATTCCGATAAATAAGAATGTTAACGCGGTTTTAAATATAGTGTTTATCATAATATTATTTCTCCAATTAATCTTCAATCTTAGCAAAATCTATTCCCCGGTTTTTTTAATAGTAAGAAATCCGTATGGCAATAATTGAAACAAATGGAGCAAATATAGTTAAATATGCTAAAGCATTTTGTATAAATGAATGCTGCGAAGCGCTCATTGAGCCTGCCGCCATAATATTTGCCGTATAAATCAATATTGCAATTACAAACAATCCGATACAAAGAATACTATATTAATAACAGTATATTAAAAGTTCTTTCTTACATATTTCTTGTATTCCTAAAAAACCACTGAATCATTTTTCTTTATTTTAGATTATTCGTCGTCTAATGGAGCAAAACTGTCGAGGATTTTATTCATTATCTCAACATTTGAGTTAAAACTTGAGTATTCTGTAAAAATATAAATCACATAGTTATTCTCTTCGTAAGTCGCTGTCATTAATACAATCCCCACTTTCATGTCGGCAATAACCGCGCTGCCCTGTCCAATAAAAGCCGGCATATCGTTTGTTTCCTCTTGATGATATTCTCCGTCTATTTCAAGTGCTAAGGATTCCGTTGTTGATTTAAATAAATCTTCCGGCAAAATAGAAGCGTCCTTATATATCAGAACCATTAAGGATATACTTCCATCCGGGCTATCCGCTTCTAACGACGGGACGTCCTCGTCCTGGTCTATCTTTGTTTCCCAGCCTTGGGGAATATCAAACTTTAAATTAAAAGATTTTGCTTCATACGTATCCA
>CAYNUJ010000066.1:0-15738 GCA_964400095.1 uncultured Melioribacteraceae bacterium | reverse complement strand
GAGATATTTCGTCCCGCAAAGCGGGACTCAATATGACAAAAGGAAATTTCGCAAATGCATCTTAAACTAAATCATAATAAATTGGAAGCAAGCTCGGCAAGCGCAGACCGTTCTCCTTTTTCCAAATTAATATGAGCGTAAATAGACTGTCCTTTGAAGTTTTCGATAAGGTACGATAAACCGTTAGACTGTGAATCGAGATACGGATGATCAATTTGATAAATATCCCCGGTAAATACCATCTTTACCCCCTCTCCGGCGCGGGTGATAATTGTTTTAATTTCGTGCGGAGTTAAATTCTGCGCTTCGTCAACTATGAAAAATATTCTCTGCAGACTTCTTCCGCGGATATAACTTAAAGGTTCAACAACTAATTTATCATCCTTTATCATGTTGTTTATAGCTATAAAATTTTTATCGTTCTCAGAAAACTGGTCTTGAATAACCTTAATATTATCCCACAGAGGCTGCATATAAGGCGCAAGTTTGCTTTCAACATCCCCCGGAAGGAAACCGATATCTTTGTTGGAAAGCGGAACAACCGGACGCGCTATATAAATTTGACGATAGAATTTCTTTACCTGAAGCGCGCTGGCTAAAGCAAGCAGCGTTTTTCCCGTACCGGCTTTACCGGTTAAAGTAACCAGCGGAACATCTCTGTTAACCAGCGCGTCAATGGCAAATGTCTGCTCCGCGTTTCTCGGCGTAATTCCGTAAACCTGCTGCTTATCCACTCTTCTGAAAATAGACATATCATTATTCAACGCTGCAAGAACCGAGCGGTTTGGATTGCGAATGATGAAATATTTATTCGGAACGGCTTCCGCTTCCGTTTCATTTAAAATAGCATCGGATTCAACTTGATACGGAGCTTTATAAAACGACTGCACCGTTTCATCGTCGAAGTATTCGAGTATTTCCTTTCCGGAATAGAGTTCCTCCGCGCTCGGCACTCGGTCGGTAGTATAATCCTGCGCGGGAACGCCTACCGATTTAGCTTTCATCCGTAAGTTTACATCCTTAGTAACCAAAATAACGGTAACGCCCGGAGAAGACCTGCTCAATTCGTAAGCCGCAGCTAAAATTCTGTGATCCGGAGTGTCTTCGCGGAAAGCCTCTTTAATATCCTTGCTCAAACCTTTAGAAATAACAACCCGAACTTTTCCTTTACCTTCGCCTAAGGATACTCCTCCGTTAAACAATTTGTCGCCGGTTATTGAATCGAGCGTTCTAACAAATTCCCTTGCGTTCAGATTTATTACATTGCTCCCCCGTTTAAAATGGTCAATCTCCTCAATAACGGTAAGAGGAATGACAATATTATTTTCTTCAAATTGATGAATACACGAGGGATCGTGCAGAATTACATTGGTGTCAAGAACGAAAGTTTTAGCGGTTTTGGATTTATCCATTTTATCTCCCAATTAAGGATTTTTCTTCGCAACGACTCAGTTTAATGTAAACTCTCATAATACAATTACAATAAAAATATTTTCAGTTTAATATACAAGTTGATTGAAATTTTTTATCGCAATAAAAATACGAATTAACAATGAAAGCATTTCATTTTTCTTTGCTTTATTTTTGCACGTAAAAATATCAGACAATATGGGACGAAAAAAGAGTTTAAAATTAAGCGAAGTGGATAATCTTCCGAACGTGTTTCCTCATAAATTCGGCAGAGTGGAAGAAAAGATAGAAGCGTATTTCGGAAACGGTAAACCTCTTGTACTCGAGATAGGCTGCGGCAACGCGGATTATTCAAGAGCCTTAGCCTTGGCAAACGGAAAAAGAAATTACATCGGCATTGATATAAGAGGAGCGCGTATTTGGAACGCTTCGCAGAAAGTATTGAGCGAAAAATTAAATAATACGGCATTCGTTATCGCCCGCGCCGAATTTATCAATGAGATATTCCCAAGTTTTAAATTCGAGGAGATCTGGATTCCGTTCCCCGATCCATTCCCTAAAAAAAGAAGCGCTTCGAGAAGATTGATTTCACCGGGTTTTATTGAGCGCTATAGAAAAATCGCTTCTCCCGGAGCGACGATTAATCTTAAAACCGACGATACCGGTTTATACGAATACGGTTTGGAGGTTCTTTCGGCGGAGAGTGTAAAAATAATTAAACGCTCGGCTGATCTTTACAGCGAAAGTAATTTGAAATTCGAGGAGAAAATAAAAACTAAATATGAACTTCAGCATCTCGCCGAAGGAAAAAAAATTAAACTTATTTCCTTTACTTTTACAGTTTAGCGAGCGAATTTCTAGAAACCTTTGAATAATTGGTCCCGACGACGAAGTCGGGGAAGAATCTCAATGTTATTCAAAATCGAGATATTTCGTCCCGCAAAGCGGGACTCAATATGACAAAAGGAAGTTTCGCAAAGGCTTCTTCTACTATACGTACAAATATGTGATAAGCAGCGGATATAACACAGCCAAAACTAAAAACATTATTACGGTAATCGGGAATTTATTCGATAATAACTTCAGCCAAATTATTATTAATGCAGGGAAAGCGAAATAGATAACCCTGAATTCCACCATAAGATGAGACCAATTATAAACAAGCATCGCTGAGAACGCCAGCAGCCAAATCAATTCGGATTTCAGCAGATTTATTTCCCTGATTTTCATAATAATATTTCTTACGGCTATAAATGTTCCGCCGTAAATAATTACTCCCCAAACCAAATATGCCGGCAATTTAAGCGTAAAAGGAATATCAACGGTATCATACGGAAAAGCCGCGCTTATAATCATCGAACGGAAAAATCTATACCATACAAAAGGTTCGAGAGACGAAAGGGAACTCACCGCCGAACCGTGACTCATTCCTATTCCCGTAAATTCTCCGTAAAGAGAATAATTCCTTAAAAAATATGGCGATGACAAAGTAAGAGCAATAATAACCGGTATGAGCCATCTTTTGTAATCGCCTTTGTTTGCTACGATCATTATAATATAAAACCCGACGAAAACTAAGGCGGAAGATTTTGTTAGAATCGCGCCTCCGAGTATCAGTCCTTCCAATATACCCCTTACTATTCCGCCGGAGGAATCCTCGGCAGTAATTGAAATGTAAAGAATAATCAAAAAGACCCACTGCAAAGCGTCGTTGCTGAACGCAGCCGTATGACGAATATGAACCGGAGCGAGAGCAAAAATAAGCGCCGCAAACATTACAGATTTAGCGCCAAGCGCTCCGTCGAAAAATCTGTAAGCTAAAAATACGGTAAGCAGTCCGAACAGAAGCGTTATAATTCTGCTCAAATATAAAACCGAGTCTGAAGAGATTGACATTCCGGAGAGCAGCGCGAAAAAGGAATTGATACGGTAACTTAACGGAGGCTGATAATATTCGTATTCAAATGTTTTAAATGCTTCGTCATCCTGAACGCTCTGCTTCTGAACGGGCATTGAACCGTAATTCATTAAATAACGGACATAATTAACGTGAGCCGGTTCATCGTTAAACGCCTGCAGACTCCCCATTTTCCCCGTCCATTCCGCCGGAGTAATTATGATAAAATAAGTTCCGAGCAGAGCGGTTATTATAAGCAGAACCGAAAGAAATATTTTGGATTCGTTATTCATACTGCCGGAAAACATTTAAATATTTTTCATTCATAAAATTTATGTGATGCTGAGCATGCCCGCCGGTAATAAATGGAAAAGCGCGGACGGTAAATATTCCCCCTCCGGATGTCCCCTTCCGTTCCCAAATTATATTTTGAAAAGAATCGAATATGAGCAGATTATTTAACCGCGCCGCTTTGAATTGTTCTATTAAATTATCGACGGATTGTGAATTGAAATCCGCTTCGGCGACATAACGGTTTTCATCAAATTGCGGTATATCCGCTTTCTCATTCCTCGCGAATCGGAGCGCGCGAATTCCGAACAATCTCTCTGCATCCGCTAAATGACCGATTATTTCCTTAATCGTCCATTTCCCTTCCGCATAAGTATAAAGCGCGTCTTCTTCGTTCAACGGCGTCAGTATCAATTCAAGATTATCAGCCTGACCTTCAAGAAATTCGAGAATATTTTCTTCAGGCGAAAGTTGAACATATTTATCATAAAAGGGTGGATATTCATCTGCATTCGGTTTAATAATCATTTTGCTCTCCTAATTTTAAATAGTAAGTTTGATCGCATCTACTGGAAACTTCTTCTTTATAATATTTCTTAAATCCGAGTTTTTCGTATAACGCGATGGCTTCTTTTAAAGGAGATGCGGTTTCTAAAACTAAGACGTTAAAAGCGAGTCCGCGGCATTTTTCAAAAACCCGGTCCATTATTTTTCCGCCTAATCCTTTTCCTCTATATTCTGAAGATAAATACATCTTTCTGAGTTCCGCAGTTTTATTTTCGAGGGGATACAATCCCCAGCTTCCGGCTAATTCACCGGATATTTCAAGAACTTCGAAATATCCTCCTCTCTCAAAATAATGTTTTTCAATATCTTCCAAGTCCGAGTCGGTTCCCAACGGATCGGGAGAAAGTCCGTATTCCTTAAGAATATTAAAAACCAAATCCCTCACTTTCCCGGAATCTCCGTTATCCGCTCTGCGGAAAATTATATTAGCGACGTTTTTTTCGGTCATATTAAATTATTCTAAAGCGTTCTTCTAATAACCATTTTATTTTGGATATATTAATATAACTTTATTCGAGATGTTTCGGTAATGGCTGGATGTAGATAATCGCTAATAACTTTGATTTTCAGCGGCGAGGTAAAGATAGAGCAATCCCCGGAATCAGGGGAAATAGGATGAGATTCCGGGGATGAGAAATTTATGGTTTCTGCTCAGAGCAGATTACGGTCTCGTATTTACGCGGTAAATTATGTCAATCTGCGTAAACTTATGAGAAAAAAGCGAATCAGATATTGCTAAATACGCTCTGCAATTTAGTATTGACTTCTCCGGCAATTTCTTCCAATCCGGGCTTATCTGAAACGCTCATCATTGCCTGCGGATTTATCGCCGAAATAATTGTAGAACCTTCTTCATTTTCCTGAACAACAACATTGCACGGCAGTAAATTGCCAATCTGATCGTCTGCGTTTAACGCTTTATAAGCCAACGGCGGATTACATGCGCCGAGAATTTTATATTTTCTGAAATCCACGTCTAATTTCTTTTTCAACGTTGCTTTAACGTCAATCTCAGCGAGTATGCCGAATCCTTCCTTCTTCAATTCTTCTTCAACCTTGGTTAAGGCATCTTCAAACGAGAGGGAAACTTCTTTTTTGAAATAATAATCCATGATAACTCCTAATTATTTAGATTTATGCATTTAGATGCAGGAATCATTGATTAGGTTCAGTTTAGGATTTATTCCTCTCTAATAGCGGTAACTTTGCCGTAGTTAGCTTCCAATTTTGTTTTAACTCCGGCAAATTCTTCGTCGGTCATCTGAAAACGCAATATGACTTCCCGCTTGCCTTCCGGGGCGCCCTGATAAGTGGTAAGAATACTCACGCACTTAAAATCGACGTCTCTCATAAAATCGCACATCTCTTTTATACTGCCCGGAGTATCGTCAACCATAAGATTTATTCTAATGCTCGGTATTCTCGCGCCGGTAATATTTATCAGCGCATCGAATATATCGGATTCCGTAATAATTCCCGTTAAGCTATTATTTTCAACGACCGGAAGTCCGCCGATTTTTTTATCGTGCATTATTATTGCAGCTTTTTCAATTGTCGAATCCGGTGAAATAGTAATTGGGTTCATCGTCATAATATCTTTCACTTTAATTTTCGACATAAGATAATGAAGCTCCCAAATATCCAGCGAAGTGGCTTTGGAAGGCGAAGCTTCCTTTAAATCGCGGTCGGAAACAATGCCTACAAGCCGGTCTCCGTCCAAAACGGGCATCCGCCTTATTCTGTTTCGCTTAAGAATATTGATAGCCTCGGAAAGAATATCATTCTGATCTACAGTGATTACCTTTTCAGTCATCCATTTTTTTACTAACATGTCAGCCTCAAAAAAATATTTAAATACCTAAAAATGCGGATTTAACGTGTTCGTTAACAAGTAATTCCTTACCGGTTCCGGAGAGAACAATTCTGCCGTTTTCAATTACATAAGCAATATCGCAGAATCGGAGAGTTGATTGAACGTTTTGTTCTACAAGTAAAACGGTAATTCCCTGTTTGTTAATACTTTTAACAATTTCAAATATATCCTGCACTAAAACCGGAGCTAATCCCAAACTCGGTTCGTCGAGCATAAGCAGTTTGGGTTTCGCCATCAATCCTCTTGCCACGGCAGCCATTTGCTGTTCTCCGCCGGAGAGCGTTCCGGCTAATTGTTTTCGTCTTTCTTTCAGTCGAGGGAAAAGTTCATAACATTCTTCCAAAGTATTTTTTCTCTCTTTTTTTGCTTCTCCGTAAAGAGAACCCATAATGAGATTTTCCTCGACAGTCATTTCGTTAAACAGCCGTCTTCCTTCGGGAATATGCACAATGCCTTTTTGAATAACATCTGAAGGTTTAACTTTTGTTAAATCCTCCCCCTCGAACTCAATAGAGCCGGAAATAACCTGCTGAATTCCGGAAATAGTTAGCAGCGTCGAAGATTTTCCGGCGCCGTTCGCTCCAACGAGCACGACAATTTCCCCTTCCTCAACACGAAAGCTTACATCCCAAAGCACCTGCAGATCGCCGTAACTCATATTAACATTTTTCAATTCAAGCATAGTCGCCTCCGATCAGGTTTTCGTCGGTTCCAAGATATGCTTCAATTACCGTGGGATGAGCCGCCACTTCTTTCGGCGTTCCTTCCGTAATAGTAGAACCAAATGCGATGGCGTGAATTCTGTCGCTTATATTCATTATCACTTTCATAATATGTTCTACAATAATTATTGTTATCCCCAATTCACTTCGAATTGCTTTGATAATATCGATTGCCTCATCCAATTCGCCGGGATTTAACCCCGCGGCTGTTTCATCCAAAAGCAGAAGAGAAGGGCGCGTAGCGAGAGCCTTAGCTATTTCCAATCTCTTTCTTCCCGCAATAGGAAGTCCGCCCGCTTTCACGTTTTTCAGATCGATTAAATGGCAGAATTCGAGCACCTCCTGCGTGACTTTACGCGCTCCGGCAAAAGACGATTCGGTTGCAAAAGCCGCCGCTAATATATTTTCCTCCACGCTCAATCTTTTTAAAGGTTTTACTTTCTGAAATGTTCTGCCTATGCCGAGATGGGCTATTTCATGAGTCGCCTTCCCCGTTATATCCATTCCTTTAAAAAATACATTCCCCTTTGTTACCGGGAAAAAATTATTAATAAGATTGAAAATTGTCGTTTTTCCGCTTCCGTTTGGTCCAATCAGTCCGAATATTTCACCTTCCTTAACCGAAAGGGTAACATTGTTTACGGCAACCAAACCTCCAAAAGCCTTAGTAACATTTTTCAACTGCAGTATATCGCTCATGCCTTCGCCTCCTTTCTTTTAAGAAAAGCGAATTTTTTGCGGATAATATCCCAATCGCCCACAACTCCCCCCGCCATATATAGAATAACGACTATTACCATCACTCCGAATACTAACGAATGTATCCGGGAGAACCAATCGGGAGCTAAACCGAAGAATGCGGATCTGAATAATTCTTGAACGAATACCATAATTAAAGCGCCGACAGCGGGTCCCCAAATTGTACCCACTCCGCCGATAATTCCGACTAAAATGGAAATAATGGAAATATTATGAAGCGCGAATACAACTTCCGGGTCGATGAAGCCCATATAAATCATATAAAAAGCTCCTGCGGTTCCAGCCCAAAAAGTAGCAATTGCGGTGGAAATATTTTTATATTTTTTAGTATTTATACCTATCGCTCTTGCCGCGTCCTCGTCTTCCCTTATCGAAAGGAAATAAAACCCCGCTTTTGATTTCATAACCAGCTTAATACTCAACACTGTCAAAATAGCGAGAGCGAGAATGATATAATAATATGGAATTTTGCTCACCCAGGTTGTCATATACAAAATTCCGCTGTGTCCGTTGGTCAGCCATTCTTCTTCGCCGAAAAATATTCGTAAAATCTCCGCGGAAGCCAGCGTTCCTAACGCAAAGTAGGGACCCCGTAAACGGAATACAACAACGCCGAGAAGATAACCGAAAATTACCGCGGCGAGACCTCCGGTAAGCAGACCCCACCAGGGAGATACTCTAAAATGAAGGTACGGCAGCGCGGCAGCATAAGCTCCAATTCCAAAATACGCCGCGTGCCCGAACGATACTTGTCCCGTGTACCCGGCTAACAAGTTCCATGAACTACCGAGAATTACCCAAATTAGGACAAATATCAATAAACCCTGTATATAAGTGGCAAAAGAAAATATAAAAGGTAAAGTAATAGCCACAATAAAGGCTATTATTTCCGCTTTACTGAGTGTAAAATATTTCAAATCTATCTCTTTCATATCAATATCATCCTAAACTTTTGTAAATCTTTTTAAACCGCCGGGTAAAAACACCAATACAATTAAAAATATAACCAAACCAACCGCGTCTCTATAGCCTTGAGAAATATAAGTTGCGCCGAAAGTTTCCGCGATTCCCAAAACTAATCCGCCTGCAATAGCGCCAACGGTAGAACCTAATCCGCCGAGTATAGTTATAATGAAAGCTTTAACGGTAAATATCGGACCTACATCGGGATAAAGATAATAAACCGGTAAAAGCAGCGAACCGGCGGCGGCATCCAATCCCGAACCGATTCCGTATGTTAAAATTGTAATTTTACTGGCGCTGATTCCCATTAAAGTAGCGGCAATTTTATCCTGCGCCGTAGCCCTAATAGACCTTCCCAAATCCGTTTTGCTTAATAAATAAAATAGTCCGATTGTTAGGAAGAGCGCTATAATAAACGCTATCACTAATGGAGCGGATAATGATATGTTTCCGATATAGTAAGCTTTATCGGTGTAGGATGTTCTAATTGATTGATAATCGCTTGAAAATATTGCGCGCGCAAGTTCGACAAGGACCATCCCAATACCGACAGTCATGAGGACTTGATTTTCAGGCAAAATGGAATCTTTTTCAATAAGCGGGTGCAGTAAATATTTACTCAGCCCTTCGGCAAAAACAAAAACTAAGGGAATAGTGATAAAGATCGATAAATAAGGGTCAATTCCAAGGTAGTTCCATAAAACCCAAGTAATATACATTGCAACCATCAATATTTGACCATGGGCTAAGTTAATAATTTTCAGCACACCCATGATAAGCGTCATACCTATTCCTATAATCGCATAAAGTCCACCTATCAGCAATCCTGAAACCAGGGATTGCAAGAAAATATCCATGAGGAAACTCCTTGTTATTGTTAAGAGGAGCCGCCCTTTAAAAGGGCGGCTAATAAACTAAAGAACGAGAATCATTATTTCCAAACAACATCCCAATTGATTGGATATTCAAATTCTGCGTTAGCTAATTCTTTTGGCCAAACAAGTTTCAGAGTACCGTCAATCCATTGAACCACATAAGTATCCATTTTATTCTGATGGATCTTTTTGCCATAAGATTGGAATTTAACGGGACCAAAAGCTGTCATCATATCGGTAGAATCGAGAGCTTTTTTGATTGCTTCCGAATTATATTCTCCGTTGCATCTTGAAAGAACATCCGTTACAACATAAGCCGAGGAATAAGCTTCGGCGCCGTGATAATCGGGACCGTCGCCGCCGAATTTCTTGACGTAATTTTCAAAATACTCTTTGGCTCCGGCAATGGGAAGCGTTTGATGCCATAATGTGGCGGAAAGGACTCTTTTAGAAGCCGTCCCTGCATTTTCCTTAAACGCAGGCATAGTATAACCGGCTCCGGCGCCTACAAATATTTTGGGATGAAGCCCTAATTCGCGGGATTGCTTCATCAAAAGAGCCGCGTCCATAACGTAAGAAATCATATACATTACGTCGGGATTTGTCTTTTTCGCGTTAAGAAGCAATGGTTTGAAATCAACGGTTCCTTCGGTATAAGATTCCATTCCTTTAACTTCGTATCCCAGTTTTTCACAAGTTTTCTTGAATGATGTAGCGCCTTTGGTTCCGAATGCCGTGTTTTCGTGAAGAATAAAAACACTTGAAGGTTTAACAATATTTGTTAATAACCCTTCCAATCCGGACGCATATTCGGAAACCGGCGGATTGAGACGATAAACATAAAATTTATCTCCGTCATTCGTAGTTAAATTGAATGCTTCGGGTTCGGTGATTTTGTCAACCGAACCGGTATTAACCAAAAACGGCACTCTGTTTTGCTGCGCGACTGCCGCCGCTGCGAATGTTACCGAAGAACTATATCCGCCCGTAATGAGAGGAACTTTATCCACGGTAATCAATTTCTCTGCTCCGGCGCGTCCAACGTCCGGCTTGCCGGTGTCGTCTTCATACACAAATTCTATCTGACGTCCGTTAACTCCGCCTTTGGCATTAATTTCTTCTTTAGCCATCTCGAACGAATTTTTTTCCATCTCGCCGAAATTAGCTTTAGAGCCGGTGAGCGGAAGCAGAACGCCGATTTTTATTGGACCGTTATCTTTTTTACCGCAGCTGTTAAGCCCGATTAAAATACCGGCTGTAATAAACAATATAAGAATTCCTTTTAATTTCATTTATCCATCCTCCGAATAAAATTTAGCGGCGGTTGATTAAAAAATAAGATTTCTGCGAATATTGAACCGTAATAAGATTGGAATATTCCGAATATGCCGCGATTATTTCCGTATTGCATAAACGGTTCGGCTCAAACAGATTCAGTTTTCTTTTTTCAATCAACCCCCATAAAATATTAAAATACCAATTGGAAGAACGCGTATAATACATTGTCGTCAATTGTTGTATTTCCGCTTTCCCCCTGTATTACATAAGCAAGAGTGACTTTTGCGGCAGTCCACTTGCTGGGCCAAATTGAGTAACCCGCGCCGATTGTAATATCGGTCTGCTCGTCGTCGGATAAATCTGAATTAGGATCATAAGTCTCGTAACGAGCGAGCAATTCAATTTTCTTCATAACTTTGTACGCGACAAACGCGTAATATCCGTTGCTGGTAAGTTCTGTCGGACTATTTTTATTCGTCCATGAAACATACTCGCCTTTGAATCTGAATTTGCCGGGTTGATAGTAAACATATCCTGAGTACGAAGAATAGTCGTTGTAATATTTATTACCCTGACCGAAATATCCTCCAACATCCAAACCTTTAACGCCTTCGGGTTTAAAACCAACCATTGCGCTAACAGCCACGCCGCTTTTCAATTTGTTGCCGATAGATTTATGAGAGGCTAAAACATTCATATTGCCGGCGCCGTTGTGGAACGTTAAGTTATAACTGAATCCGGAAACGTTGCCCAAAAAAGCCACGCCGTAATCTCTATAGTCGGCTCCAATAGTAGCCGCGCCCCATTTCTGAGCGGTAACCGGACGTTCAACGATGTCAATTTTTGTATGGGAAGTTAAACCGCCGCCTTTTACTCCGGCGCCTATAAAACGACCGATACGCATCTGAAATTCGGGAGAAAATTTGTAAGTTATTCTTGCATCGAGAACCTTATTGCTTTTGGCGGAATATTGAATAAACGCCTTAACTTTTTTACCCAGATTTGCATAGGCGCGAAGACGAATACGGCGTAAACCGACACCGAATTGGCTCGAATCTGTGTTTGTCTGTGCTGAACTAACCATTGCCTGGACTGTTCCGCCTAATCTTACTGATTTTTCGGGACCATCCTGTGCCTGCGTCATAGAAGCCGCGAGCAGAAAAATGATAAGTGAAAAGAAAAGTTTGGATAAGGATTTCATGAATACCTCCTGCTAAAGATTAATAAATGGTGAAAATGTGAAACAATTAACCGTGAAAGCAGTGTCAAAGAATATGCCACAATATAATGTCGCTTTTTAGTTTAATTTGGAGGGAGGAGGATAATAGTCAATAATTATCCGGTGATTTTCCGTTACAATCGGTCAATTTTCACCAGGTTCCAAGCTGTATTTTTTCATTTTATAACGTAAGGTTTCCCTTGGAATTTTTAAAATCCGAGCGGCTTTGCTAACATTGCCGCCGCTCATTTTAAATGCCTTTTCGAGCAGACTTATTTCGGCGGAAGCGATGATCTCTTCGAATGACTTTTCGGGAAATTCATCGGCGATACCGGGTCGGTTTTTTTTCGAATGCTTGGCTTGACTAAAAGGAAGATCAGCCGAATCAATTAACTCTCCGTTATTGAGAATACAAATACGTTCAATAAAATTCCGCAATTCCCTGATATTCCCGGGCCATGAATAATTGAGCATCATAGCTTTGGCGTCGTCGCTAAAATCGGAAATGTGCTTGCCGAATTTGTCGTTAAAATGATGCAGAAAAAAGGAAGAAAGCAATAGAATGTCTTCTTTTCTATCTTTAAGCGCAGGCATAGATATCCGAAGCACATCAAGCCGGTAAAAAAGATCGCTCCTGAATTCTCCGGTTTCAATCGCTTCATGAAGGTCTCTGTTCGTAGCCGCAATAACTCTGACATTAACTTCAATATCCTTTGTGGAACCAAGTCTGCGGAATCTTTTGTTTTCGAGCGACCGTAAAAGCTTAGCCTGCAGAGCAAGACTCATTTCACCGATTTCATCGAGAAACAGAGTCCCTCCGTCGGCTTTTTCGAATAGTCCTTCTTTGGATTTATGCGCATCAGTAAAAGCTCCTTTTTCATATCCGAAAAGTTCGCTTTCAAGCAGGGAATCTGGTATTGACGCGCAATTTATTTCTATGAATTCCTCATCCGCTCTGGGGCTTAAATAATGTATTGCGGTAGCGGCAAGTTCTTTACCTACTCCGCTCTCTCCGGTAATAAGCACGGTTTCCGTTTCATATTTAGCGAACTCTTTTATTTGGTGCTTTACTTTTTTGATAGCCGGCGAACTGCCTAAAATTGAGTCCACGTCCTTCCCTCTGAACTTTTCCGATTCAAGTTCTTTGACTTTTCTCTTCAGCTTTAGGGCGTCGAATCCTAATTTTGTAATAAGTTTTATCGCGTCGGCTTTAAAGGGCTTTTTTATATAATCGTATGCTCCCAGCTTAATTGCATCTACAGCGGATTCAACGGAAGCAAAACCGGTCATTATGATAACCAGAGCGTCGGGCTGAGCAAATTTTATTTTTTTAAGCACCTCCAGTCCGTGGATGTCGGGTAAATTCAAATCCAAAAAAGTCAGATCAATCCTAAAATCATCAATTCTTTTAAGAGCGCCGGAACCGCTGTTTTCAACTTTAATATTTACCCCTTCTCCGGAAAGGATATTACGCAGATTCAATTGAATGAATTCTTCGTCGTCAACAATTAGTATATTTCCTTTTATATCCATAATCAATCCGAATTTTGAATGGGAAGATAAATAGAAAATCTTGCTCCGCCAAAAGGAGATTCCTTAACTAAAATTCTACCCCCATGTTCGGAAATTATTGTTTGAGCTATCGAAAGACCCAAGCCGGTGCCTCCGCTGAAACCCGAATAGAACGGCTCGAACAGATGATTCCTTTCTTCGGGGTAAATACCTTTTCCGTCGTCGTCAAAATTTACAATAATAAATTTTAACGACTCCGGCATATCCGCAAATTTCAGCTTTTTGGTTGAAGTGGATATTTCCAACTTTCCGCCGGATTTAACCGCCCGTTCCGCATTCAGCATAATATTTAAAAATGATTGCCTGATTTTATCCGGATCGCAATTAATACGCGGTAATCTGTCGTTGAATTTTTTAATAATAACTTTTCCGTTTTTACCGAACTGCTTTTCGACAAATGAAATGGTCGAATCGAGAAGTTCGTTAATTTCCACTTCTTTCCTATTGCCTTTACCCGGCGCGGCAAAATCAAGCACCTCTTCAATTAATTTTTCCAAACGCGAAATCTCATTCATTGAATTCTGAATTAAAATCGATAGCTCCTTATCTCCGCTTAATTTATCGTGGATGTCGTCCAGAAAAAGACTAATGCCCGTTAAAGGATTTCTTATTTCATGCGCAATTCCCGCGGCAAATTTACCAAGCGAAATGAGTCTGTCCATTTTTTGTACGTGATCCTCAAGATATTTCCTTTCGGTTTGGTCTTGAATAACTGCAATTGTAGAACGGGTTTCGTCTGTGCGGGAAATATTGAAAGTCAAATATTTAGTTTTACTCTTAATTTCAACTTTTTTCGAGTAACCAATATAATCTCCCTTAGAGTTAATATTTTCGTTGATTTCGTCTATCAGCTCTTTATTCAGAGGGAAAATATCATAAACATTTTCGCCGAGAGCATTATTATCCAGTTCAAGTATTCTAATCGCGGCAGAATTGATGCTTGTAATCTCGCCGTTTTCGTCGGTTGTAATTATTCCGTTAAGCATATTTTCAAAAATATCCTCAACAAAATTTCTCTGCTTTATAATTTCTCTGTAAAGTCTGGTTGTTTCCAAAACCCTTGAAGCCTGATTAGCGAGAACCTGCAATGAATTAATATCCGTTTCTGAAATTGTACTTTTGGTTCTTAACTTATCCGCGCCCATCACTCCGATTATCTTCTCCTTTACCCTTAGCGGAACATAGACAAATGAACGGCTCTTACTGAATTTGTGAATCTTTACGTCGAGTTCGGTTGCGTTTTCATAACTCTCGAAATTTTCTACGAATATTATCTGTCCCAGCTTTGCAACTCGTGTCTCAATACAATCTGCGTGAAAAAGATTGTACTTCGACCTTTCGGCAAGCTCTTTTTCGGCGCGTGTAAGTCCGTACGATTCTTTGTATTCGAGATAAACGCCGTCGTTGTCAATTAAATAAAGGATGGCTCTGTCAAATCCGATGGCTTCAACACAATTTTTCAATATTTCGGAAATAATAGTTTCAAAATTAAAAGTGCTTCCGAGGAGGTTGCTGATTTTCTGAATAGTGGAAAATATTTTCAGTTGATATTCAAGATCTCCCGCGTAGCGTTCTATCTGATTTTTTGAAGTTTTCAATTCCTCCAGAGAGTTAAATAAGTCCTCCCTGCTCTTTTTCAGTTCGTAAGCCATTAGGTTGAATGAATTGCTGAGGACGCCGATTTCGTCGTTCCGGTTCATCCTAACTCCAGCGTCCAAATTACCTTCGGCATATTGTTTGGCTACTTCGGTTAATCCGCTGATTGGATCGCTGTAACTTTTTGAAAAGAACCACGCAATTACAATTATTATCAAAAAAGTAGTGGCGATAAAAAAGAAAAGATCGTCCATAAAAAGATTCAGTTTATCGTTAAGTTCGTTGGCTACAATTTCCGCCGAACCTCTGAACCGGTGAATTTCCGATCCGATAGTTACGCCGCCGAATACTCCGAATTTAGCGTAATCCCCTTCGTTGAATTCAATAGGCGCATATGCCATTACTTTGAGAATGCCGCCGACGTTTTTAGTTACCACGGAGCCTGTATTATGCTTCCTTACTTCAGAAGCGACGAGCGGGTAATTCGGATGAATGAACGCCGAGCTGTCCAAATTAAAAGGAATAAACCCTTTTTTTATTGTTTCGTTTGAGGAACGCTTGGAATATGCGGGAACAAATTTTCCGTTTTTATCAAATCCTCGGATATCCCAAAATTTCGGATGAGTGATTATCCATCCTTCGTCGTCGAACAGGAATGCGTAATCCCCGGAATTATAATCGGGGAAAACCACTTTTTCCGTACTGTTCGGAAGCAC
>CAYNUJ010000065.1:11390-15820 GCA_964400095.1 uncultured Melioribacteraceae bacterium | reverse complement strand
ATAAAGTCACAATTCAATCCCAAAAATACGTTTCATTTTAAAGCGGATAATGTTGAGGATGTTTCATTCTGCGTGAGCGACAGCTACATTTGGGACGCCGCAAGCGTTGAAGTGGATAAAGTTTCCGGAAGACGGGCGTTAACAGCGGCGGTTTTTCCCGACAGCACATATTTCGAAGACGAACTCGCTCAATTTGCCCGCGCTACGATTGATTATCTGTCAAACGAACTACCCGGTTTCACTTATCCGTATCCGCATCATACTTCGTTTTTCAACAAAAGCCAAGGCGGCGGTATGGAAACTCCGATGATGGCAAACGACGGAGCTCCTTCTGTTCGAGCAAGGTCTTTAGGTTTAGTATTTCATGAAATCACTCACACATATTTCCCTTTTATTATGGGTATTAATGAACGAAAGTACGCTTGGATGGACGAAGGCTGGGCAACATTTTTCCCCAGAGAAGTTGTCGATAGAATGGAACCGGACGCCGATTACTGGTCGAGAATAGTGGGAAGATACGAGAGAAACGCGGGACTTGAAGAAGAATTACCGCCGCTGCTGCTTTCCTTTTCAAATAAAGGAAATTTAGCGAGGATAGCTTTTTATAACCGACCGGCTTCCGCTTATAGAGAATTAGAGGAATTACTCGGAAGAGACCCATTCAAAAAAGCGATGCTGGAGTATATGAAAAGATGGAACGGAAAACATCCGCTGCCTTGGGACTTTTTCAATACTATCAGTAATGTAGCCGGAGAAGACCTTTCCTGGTTCTTTACGCCCTGGTTTGCGGAAAACGGGTATCCCGATTTAGCGTTAAAAGAAGTTAAAAAAGAATCCGGCGTTTACAAAGCAATAATCGAAAAAATCGGGAATATTCCAACGCGTTCGGTTGTTAAATTCATTTTCGACGACGGTTCGGAAGAAAGCGTTAATGTAAGCGTAAACGTATGGAAAACCGGAGAACGCTTCGCGCAGGTTATTTTGAATTCCGACCGAAATGTTTCCGAAGTAATAATCGGCAATTCCCACATTCCGGATTCAAACAGAAAAAATAATTCATTTAAGTTTTAATTAATTCAAGCCCGGCTTAATCCGGGCTTTTTTATGAAAGGTAAAGAAGAATTTCAAACCGGGAAAATTGCGACGATAGCCGCGGGACATTTTGTACACGATGTCTTTTCGTCATTCTTATCTCCGATTCTTCCGCTGCTTATCGATAAACTGTCGCTCTCGCTTTCCACAGCCGGGCTGCTTTCCCTTACGCAAAGATTTCCGGCAATACTCAATCCTTTGATCGGTTTATTAGCCGATAAAGTCTCCGCGCGCGTTCTGCTTGCCGCGTCTCCGCTAATAACGTCGATAAGTATGAGTCTGCTCGGTTTAGCCCCCAATTTATCTGTCTTGATTTTTCTTCTATTAACAATGGGTATCGGAGCTTCCCTCTATCATGTTCCCGCGCCGGTTGTCATTCGCAGCATTTCCGGAGCGAGAGTCGGCAAGGGAATGAGCTTTTTTATGTTCGGCGGAGAAATTGCCCGCAGCGCTGCGCCGATAGTAATACTGACCGCGGTTTCCCTCTGGTCTTTGGAAGGCGCTTACCGGCTAATACCAATCGGATTTTTCGCCTCTATTGCGTTATTTATAAAATTAAAAGATGTTGAAGTTAAGCGGCGCGATAAAGCTGAAACGGAAGGAATTAAAAAATCTGTGGCGAATTTCCTTCCTTTATTTATCAACATTATCGGAGTTACTTTTTTCCTATCCTTAATGCGGGGCGCGCTTACCGCGTTTTTACCTACTTATATAACTTCAAAAGGGAACTCGCTTTGGGCTGGAGGTTTGGCGCTGAGTTCTCTTCAAATTACCGGAGCCGCGGGGACATTTCTTTCGGGAACTATCTCGGATAAAATCGGAAGAGTAAATACGTTGCTGTTAATCGCGGTTTTTTCGCCGGCTGTTTTATTGTTATTCGTTTTCTCCCCGGATGAATTCGCCGTGCCGGCGCTGCTCGTTCTCGGATTTTTTATTTTTGGGTCGACTCCGGTAATTTTAGCGATGGTAAACGAAGCGGCTTCCGATCGTCCTTCGCTCATAAACGCAATCTACATCACAATTAATTTCGCGATCGGCGGAGGAACTGTTCTGATAGCGGGTATAATGGGAGATCTTTTCGGCTTGGAGAACACATATAAAATTACTGCGTTACTTTCATTAATTGCCATCCCATTCATTTTTAGACTCAGAAAAAACCAAACCAATAAACCTTAAAGAAAATACCGGAAAAATGAACTGATGGTTGTGCAAGCGGAATTAGTCCGGCTTTACATTTTCAAAAGGATAGCTTATTTTGTTTATAAAATTTGAAAGGTGTTTTGATGGAAAGAAGAAAGTTTATTCAAACGCTTGGTATTGTTACAGGCGGAGTATTTCTTCAAAGCAATACGGCGTTTAATTTTATTAGAGAAAAAGAATATAAATTTATTGAGCTTCGGGAAGGCATAGGAACTTACTACAATCAAGGAGGCACAATCGGCTGGATGGCGAATAAAGACTCTCTCATTGTAGTAGATTCACAATTTCCCGAACCGGCGAAACTCCTCTGGTCGGAACTCAAAAAATTGACAACGCGGAAAATTGATGTATTGTTTAACACGCATCACCACAGAGACCATACGAGCGGAAACGCTTTTTTCGACTCATTCGCAAATAACATTGTCGCTCATGAGAATTGCGTAAAACTTCAATTGCAAAGGAATATACCGAAGGACGCAAACGATAAAATTGTAACTGCCCGCGCAACGTTTAAGAAAGAATGGAAACTGGACGCCGGTAAGGAAAAACTTAACGCTTATCATTATGGCGCGGCGCATACAGGCGGAGACGCAATTCTTCACTTCGAAAATAACAATATAGCCCATGTGGGAGATTTGGTATTCAACGGCATTTATCCGTTTATAAACAAAGACGACGAAGCTTCCATTATCGGCTGGATTTATTTTCTGCAGGACGCCGTCGGAAGATTTGACAACGACACTCTCTTTATTTTCGGTCACGCTTACGCGCCGGAAAAGGTTGTGGGGACCAAGCGGGACTTGAACAATATGAAAAATTATTTAGAAGCTCTTTTGGATTTCGTAAAGAAGGAAATTGCGACGGGGAAATCCGACGACCAAATTATGAAAAACACCTTCGTGCCGGGTTTTGAACATTTAATAAATTTGTGGAAAGGCGCTTACCGATTGAGTTTCAAAGCGGCATTAATTGAGCTTCGCGCTTAAATTTACTCTATTACAATTCCGAGAGAAGATAAATCCGCCGTTAATTTCCGCGCGTTTATAAACTGTACGGCGTTCCAGCCAACATCTTTAGCACCCTGAACATACTCTGCAATATCGTCTATAAATAAGTGCTCCTCGGGCGGCGCGCCGGTAAAATCCATAACGGCTTCGTATATTTCCGCTTCCGGTTTAATGCTGCCCACTTCATGGCTTAAAATAAGTTTATCGAAATATTTTAAAAACTCATATTTCTGCCAGCCGTATTTCCGATGGATATAATTTGTATTGGAAAGCAGTATAAGCCCGTAACTCTTTTTCAATTTCGGAAGCAGAGCGGAAACTTCTTTATTTTCCTCGAACAAATCGGAATAAATCCGGCAGAAATCCTCTTTACCAATTTTATTTTCAGTCCAATCTGTCATTATTACCAGAAACTCGTCTTCGTTTAATTCCCATTTTTCATACGACCGGTGAATATGATAATTATCTTTGTATCGATTGTAGAACCTCAGTCCCAGCCCGGGATCGACGGCATTAAGATTTTTTAAAAGACGGTTATAATCGAAGGGAATGAGAACATTTCCCAAATCAAAAACAATATTTGTAATTGCCATTTCCTCTCGCTTTTTAATTGGCTTGCCGACGGTTAAAAATTGATGTTAATGTATAAGAACCGAAAACGCTTATACGTTTCTATTTTTACATGAATACTCCGTAAACAGAATCTCAGTCGGAATAAAGAATTCTTTCCACCGATTCAAAAATAATGTGACCGACGGTTATATGTCCTTCCTGAATTCTCTGAGTATTGAAAGAAGGAATAACAATCGGGATATCAGTCAACGGTTTAAGTTTCCCTCCGGAACCGCCTAAAAATCCGATTACTTTTATTCCCTTTTCTCGCGCTTTTTCGGCGGCTTTAATTACATTTGCGGAATTCCCGCTGGTTGAAACCGCAATCAGAACGTCGCCTTTATTTCCAAGTCCTTCAACATTCCGCGCGAAAACATTTTCGTAGCCTATATCGTTTCCGCCCGCCGTTAAATTAGATGAATCCGTTGTGAGCGCAATTGCCGGTATAGCCGGACGGTTTACATCGTGAGACAATTGAATCATAAATTCCGCCGCAAGATGCTGACAGTCGGCGGCGCT
>CAYNUJ010000065.1:0-11290 GCA_964400095.1 uncultured Melioribacteraceae bacterium | reverse complement strand
CGTGAGACAATTGAATCATAAATTCCGCCGCAAGATGCTGACAGTCGGCGGCGCTCCCGCCGTTGCCGCAGAGAAGGAGTTTATTTTCGTTTTCAAACGCTTCGGTCATAACGTTTATCGCTTCGGTAATTGCCGCGGAGCAATGTTCTTCTATTTTCAATTTCACTTCCGAACTCTCTTTTAAAGATTCGACAATAAATTTTCTTACATCCATCGTTTATCCAAAAGTTAATAAAGCTGTTATTAAATAATCTAACTTACAAAGTTAATCAATATTTCACATTCAAGCGGAAATCACCATTCCACTTTTCTTCTCGTACCGTGCCCCGGACCGAAGAATACGGCATTCAAAAACAGACGGTAAGAGCCGTAAAAATAAGCCCTAAAATCGGGATGAGCGGCGAATAGAATAATTTGTCCGCCGCCGAATCTCTCTCGCGTAAGATAAGCCGAATTTGCAAGTCTCGCTCCGGCTTCAGGCCAAAGCAGTCCGCTCAATCTCAAATTTTTAAATCCGGCAAACCGTGCGGGAGTTTCCACAGGTTTTTTACTCATCAAAACTCTTGCCGAGGAGAAAAACGCCGCAGCCCTATTTTTCATTCCGTATGAAAGCCAATGTTCGGGATTTAATTTTATATTAAGTATAACTCCTTGAGGCGCAAATTCTCTTCCTCTTTTATCGGCTTCCTGAAGAACTTTCAAATTAGGCTTATCTTTTTCTGCTGCGGCTGGCAGACTGAAATCCGAAGGCTCCCAAACCGTAAGCGAATCAATTGTTACTTGAAGCGGTTCTTCCTCTTTTTTAAAAGCTTTTTGATATTCGCTCAATTTGGAAAGAACCTGTCCGCGGAGTTTTACTCTGCTCAATTTTAAAGACGTATCCGCGAGCGCTTCGGCTCCTCTGCCCATCGAAATCAGAGTCCCGCCGGATTTTATCCAATCTTTTAACTTGCCGATTCCGCTTTTATGCAAACCGTCTTTAAGAGAGCCGTAATAAGGCGGAAGAATTAAAACGTTGTATTTACTCAAATCCAATCTGCTTAAATAATCGATATCTATTTTGGAAACGCGCATGTTCAATTCTCTGTCCAACAAATACCAAAGCGAACCGAAAGCGTTCATACTAACCGATCTACCGACTAAAAACGCGGTTCGCGGAACTGTCAAAAGCGTAAAGTTGCCGCCGCCTAAATCCGTACCGGCAGAGCTGAGCGCGGTGCTAACTCCAATAATATTAAGCGCGTATTTCTCCGCGATTTTACCGAGTAATTCCAAGTTCAGATCCGGATTCTCAATTTTTCTTATCAGCAGATCGCCTCTACCGTATTTGCCGCGCTCCACTATAAACGGCTTGTCGGCGACGTTAATTTTTATTCCTGCGTTTAACAATTCGTTTAAAGCGGGGTAAACATTATCATCCGATAGTTTAATAATAAAACCGTACCGGCTGTTCTTATTAATTAAACTTCCTTCGCCAGGTTCCGTTTCATTAACCCGTTCCAAACCGGAAGGAATTGATCCGCTCGATTCGTAAATATCCAATCCGTAAGCAAGCGGCATAGACCAAGCTGATACTTCGTAAAGCCGTGTGCCTTTTCCTTTTAGGATCGATTCTTTTTCGCTTTTCAAATAATCGTTCGTCATTCTTGTGTCGAAATCAAATACGGCTTTAATTAATGGCTTCAAGGGCTGATTAAGCGGAATGACGATAGAGCCTTTCGTAAAATCGCCGGATTTTTCACCCCAAGCGTTAACGGCATTTGAGACGCTGAAATTTCTGCCGGCGCGGTAAACTTCAATTTTCTGAAATAATATTTTTGAAAGGAATTTGTTCAATCTCGATTTGTTTTCATCCGGCTTTATTATATACGCCTTTATTTCATCGTCTCCGGCAATTGCTTCTTTTTTCATTTCATAATATTCTTTCAATAGTTTGCGCTTGTTTTTGGCAGCCGTATGAAGATTGGCAAGCGAACTGACGAATTGATGTTCAACCGACCGGGCGTACGTAAGAATTGTACCGTCGGGGCGTTTAATCGACCCGCCGGAAGTGCGGGCTTGTTCGTAAAGTATGGCAACCGCGCCTGTGTACGACGGCCATGACGTTCCGTATCCCGGGAACCATTCCTCCAGCCATTCGCGCGTGTAATAACTCCATCCGTGCTTATCGAACGCCTCAGCCTGATCTTTGGCAAAAACGTTCCACCAGCGGCGGATTATTTTATTCATATTCGGGTTAATCGGTTCTCTCGGAGGATTAAATAAAAAAGTAGAATACGATCCCATCTCGTGGGCGTCCACAACAAGCTGAGGATTCCAATCCTGCACGGCTTTTACTCGCGCTCTGCTTTCCGGCTGCGATAAAACAAACCAGTCTCTATTTAAATCAAAATGATAATGATTTGTTCTGCCGCTGGGCCACAATCCGGAGTGAGGATAACTTTGCGCGTCGGGGTCTTCAACCTTTCCCATCCATTGCTCGGCTTCCCCTATAAAGCGTTCCCTGCCGTCGGGATTCTCCATCGGATAAATAATTACAACCAAACTATCGAGAAGTTTTGCGGTTTCCCCGCTCTCGCTCGCGGCTAATTCATAAGCCAGTTTTAACGAAGCGTTCGTTCCGGAAGCTTCGTTGCCGTGAATTGAATACATCATAAACGCGGCGGCGGGAGTATTTTTTATTATTTCCGCTCTTTTTTTCTCCGGCGACAAACGCGGATCGGCGAGTAAACTTAAATTCGTTTTTATTTGTTCAATATTTTTTAAATTGTCCGACGAGGTTACAATCATATAATATAAATCTCTTCCCTGAAAAGTTCTGCCTTCCTTTACAAGCTCTATTCTGTCGGAAGCGCGGCTTATCTCTTTTATATACATCACAACGTGGTTATATCTCGCCGGTTTATCGCCTACCGAATAGTCGTTTACCCGTTCAAAACTCGGAATCGACTGATTGTAATTCTGCGCGAAATTCAGCGCGGCGGCTGATAAAAGAATTAAGATTATCTTTTTAACTTTCATTTGAACTCCAATAATTTTATTCGATTATTTTAATTTTGTCATCTACCGAAATAAGTCCGCCGGAATTATGCACTAAATTTTGACCGAAATAGACTTTGTTATTTTTTTGTCTGAATTCGGAAAGAGCTTTTAATGCCTCGTTGTCCCTTTCGGCGGTATTCTGTTCAACGGTAACAATTGAGCATCTGGAACATGGCTTTACAACCCTAAATTGAATATCTCGAACGCCGATCGTTTTCCATTCGTCTTCGTCGAACGGCTCGCCGCCGGAAAAAACTATATTCGGTCGGAATCTGTTGTAACCGACTTTGTTTTTAAGCCGTTTGTTTAATTCAATTAAAGAATTTTCGCCGAGCAATAAAAAGGGGAAACCGTCCGCGAAACTTACTATTTCGTCGTTGTTAGCATACCTCTTATCGATCACCCGGATCAAGTCTTCGCCCATAAATATAATCCTGACATTCATTCCGAGAACGCCGCTCAATTCCTTATTAATTTTATCGTTAAGCAGATAGCCCTCGGTTTTATCCCCAAAAATTATAGCTTCTGTTTTAATTTCGGTATGTTCGTTAAGGCTGAGTTCAAGGTGAAATTCAGAAAATCTCTTATGCGAAATTGTTATTCTATTCTCTTCAAGCGACGCGTTAAACAGCGCGAGTTCCGGAACGGTTCTTTGAGTGATAAATAAATTGTCGTCGTCAATCAGCATCCATCTTCTGTCGAAAATGAAACCTCTCGCGTCGATAGAATGAGAGGAAACCGAAAATCCGCCGAAAGATTTTACGGGATAAACAAATAGTTTTTTAATGCGGTATTCCAATAAGTAATTTACCCTAAATTTAATCTAATTTATTATTCTTTCAATACGCCGTTAGACGCAACGGCAAAATAGAAAAACTATTCTTTATTTGAAAGTGTAATCATCGTAATTTCGGGAGAGGAATTGTAACGAACCGGAGCGATTGACATTCCCAATCCTCTTGTAACATAAACAAAAAGTCCGTTGTAATCGAATTCCCCCCGAACAAACGGAGTTTCAATTGACGTTACTGATAAATTAAAGAATGGAAAGAAAAACGTAATTTGCCCGCCGTGTGTGTGTCCGCATAAATATATATCGTAACCTGCGGCAAGAGCTTTATCCATAAGTCTGCGGCGCGGCTGATGCGTAAGAAATATTTTCAAATCGCCTTCGTTATCGGCAATAAGCGAATCGACCGATTTATCATTAATTTTTTCTACATAAGTGTTTGTTACCGCCGATATAAAAATTTGCGCCGTGTCAACCGGAATGATAACGTTTTGATTATCAAGTAGAGGTATTTGCACTGCGGAGAATTTTTCCTTCACTTCTCTCAAACTTCTTTTTGTATCGTATCTGTAAGCCCAATTATCGTGGTCGCCGACACATGAATAAACTCCGTATTGCGAAGTTAATCTCTTCATTATTCCGGCGGATTGACCGATGTATTCCGGCGAACCGGTTATCATATCCCCGCCGATTAAAATCAGATCGGGTTTCAGACTATTAACCTTGTTCACAAAATTTCCAAGCCGCTTGCTGTCGGTGTACCTATCCGCCTGAACATCTGAAATTAGAGCAATTCTAAATCCTCGGAGCGCTTGCGGTAAACTTGATTTAGAAAATGCTATGTCGGTCACTCCGATTGTGTAATAATCATAGATGAAATTGCCGGGGATATAAACGGCGAAAATCGCCAGAAGAAAAATGAAAACTGTTGAACGAAGCGCGGAAATGTTTTTTACCTTCTTTCCTACGAACGGTTTTAGAATCAATTTCAATATATCAAACAATATTAATAGAAGAATTGTTTGTACCGCGAGAATAAAAAAGAACCAAAACGGATAAATTAGAAGGTAGTCGAGTATAAAACTGTCGGGGACTGAAAAACTCACACCGGCGGCGAGAGAATAGATTAACATAACAATTAAAAACACCGGATAGAGATTGAAGTAAATTATTGTCCAAGGAATAAACTTTCGGACAGTCTTTGCTTTATCGGGAAATAGAGCAGTAATCGATTTACCAAGCGTGCGAAAAAAGAAATACTCTATTAACGCAATAAGAATTATTCCGCTTATAATCCTAATTATCATTTCCCATTTCGCGTTTTGAGTGTGAAAAGTTTATCGGCTTTGAATAAATCAATCAACAACCACTTTATTCGAAAGTTCGTTTGTATCCTCGGGTTTAATGGGGAAATGTTCGGAGAGAATTTCACCCATAATTTCAATGCCTCTAATTATTCCCTGCGTGTAATGTCCAATTCTAAATTCCCCTTGTATTTCGTTGCGCACACTGTCCCAAGTGCCCGGGTCAACTTTATCGTTAATACCCTTATCGGCTAAAATATAAAAAGCTTTTTCTTTAAGAACAATGAGAATCAGAATTCCCGTTCGATCGACGGTTTCATCCATTTTCAATTTTTGGAATTCTGCTTCCGCCATTTTTTTAGCGTCGAACTTAAACATCGTCGAAGGTTTATCCTCTTTGATGCTAACCCTAATTTCACCCGATGTAATTTTTTCCGTTTCTTTTATTTTATCGGTTATCGACAAAAAATCATCGTCGCTGAAATAGTGATATAATATTCTCTTTTTCATTTTTAATATTCCAATCAAATCTTATTTTAAAATTACAAAAAAAGGCTGTAAATAATTACTTCAATGTATAGTTTCGTTCGCATAATTCATAGAGTTAAAACTTTTAGTTTTTGAATAGAATCGGGAAGCGAATAACCCTGCCGCGGTAAACAATCCCGCGGAAAGTCCAATCCACACCCCGATTACTCCGTATCCTAAAACAAATCCGAATACATAAGCAATCGGAAGCGAAATAAACCAGTAGGCAAAAATAGCGATGTAAAGAGGAATTTTAACGTCGGTTAATCCTCGCAGAATTCCTAATCCCACCGCTTGAATTCCGTCCGCCACTTGAAAAATCGCCGTTATAACCAACAGCGACGAAGCCGTTTCAATTACAGCCGAATCGCCAATGTATAGAGTTGGAAGGAAGTTCCTTAACAATATAAACAGAATTCCCGTAGCAGCCATAAACATTACGGATAGAGCTAAAGCGGAAAAACCGGCTCTCTTCATATCGGAATAGTTTTTCTCTCCTAATTTACCGCTTACCCTAATTGTGCCCGCGGAAGAAATTCCCAATACAACCATATAAGAAATTGAAGCCAGATTAATAGCAATTTGATGAGCCGCTTGTGCGTTGGCGTTTATCCATCCGACCATAACGGCGGCAAAAGCGAATGCCCCGACTTCAAATGTATATTGAAATCCGCTCGGCAGACCGATAGATATAATTTTCTTTATAATTTTTTTATCCAATCGTCTGAATTTAAGCGACGGATCGTATTCTTTGTATTTTGAATTTCTTATAACATAATAAAGTAGAAAGAACGCCATAAAAGAGCGCGTCGCTACCGTTGCAATTCCCGCGCCGTCGAGTCCCATAGCCGGAAAACCGAATTTACCGAAAATTAAAACGTAATTAACGAGAGCGTTTACAATATTAGCGGCTAAAGCGGCGTACATCGGCGGTTTGGTATCCGAAAGCCCTTCGACAAATTGGCGGTAAGTCTGAAACAGCATAAACGGGATAACGGAAAAGCTCAATATTTTCATGTAGGAAATTGCCAAACTTGTAACCGCCGGAGATTGCCCGAGAAACGGAATTGTAAACGACATAAAATAAATTAATATATTAAGTATTACAGCAAAGGCAACGTTTACAATCAGAGACTGCCTAAGAATCACTCCGCACTTATCATGCTCGCTGCCGCCTTTAGCCATTGCCACTAACGGTGTAATTGCCATGCTGAGCCCGATGCCGAGAACCATAACTAAAAAGAACAATCCGTTCACCAGCGCCGAGGCTGCCAGCGATTCCGCGCCTACGCGCCCGACCATCAAGCTATCGACAACGCCGAACATTATCTGTCCCAATTGCCCGACTGATACCGGAACAGCCAATTTAATCGTCTCTTTTATGTGTTCTTTATAGGAATTCATTTTTCAAAGATATAGAATTCTTTTTAGAGCAAAAAGAAAAATCATCGCTATAAATCTTATGAAAATTGATTGACGGTTATCACACTTCTTTTTGGCTTTTCCGGTTCTTTCTTTATTTTAGAGCCAAAGAATAGAGGAAAAAACATTTGAAAAAATTGTTAATGTTGTTAACGTTAAGCTGCGGGCTTATTTACTCCCAAGTTAAATTCGATTCAATCTTTGAAAGCGGGAATATCAACACAGTAACCAAAGTTGATTCCAATTATTACGAAATACGCACAAGGGAAGACATTGGCGGAAGATGGTTTTATTTTAGAATTTCCGGCGTACAAAACAAACATATTAAAGTAAAAATATTGAACAGCGATGTGAACCGCCCGTTCTATTCTTACGACAATAAAGCGTTTCAAAGATTCAGTTCCACCGAAGCTCCGTTCGTAAATTATTTCGAGAAAACATTTGAGCAAGACACAGTCTTTGTTTCCTATTATACTCCTTATACTTTCAGCAGGTTAACTGAAAAAATTTCCGAGTGGAAACTGAATTCAAACGTATTTGTGGATACTATCGGTTATACGCAGATGAATCTGCCTATGCAGGAGATGATTGTAACCGACTCGTTTACGCCGAACGACAATAAAATAGGAGTTTGGATTCACGCGAGAACCCATCCGGGGGAAACGCCGTCTTCATTTCAGTTTGAAGGAATTATGAACGAACTTCTGAAAGAAAATGACGCGGTAGATTATTACAGAGAAAATATTGTTTTCCATTTAATCCCGTTTACTAATCCCGACGGAGTTTATTACGGAAGAAGCCGGACTAATTTTAACGGTGTGGACGTTGAACGCGAATGGAACAAACCGATGGACGAAACCAGTCTTGAAGCCCAGGCGATGAAAAAGCGAATGATTGAAATTAATAGCAAAAAAGTAATTTCACTGTTTCTTAATCTCCACTCGCAAGCGGCTTCGTACTGCACATTCTGGATTCACTCCGCTCAATCCACATCGGATAGATTTTATAGAATGGAGAACCAATTTGCTAATTTAAATACTTCCGATAATCCATATTTTGCGCCTTCCGATTACAGCGAATCAAACCTAAGAGATTATTTCCCCGAAGGATTTTTGTGGAATACTCAAGGCGAAAAGGTAATGGCTCTTACTTACGAAACTCCTTACGACCAATATTCAAACGATGAGTGGGTAACCGACGACAACCTTGTACAGATAGGAAGAAGGACTTTTTACGCGTCGATGGAGTATCTCGGATTGTCGCATCCCAAAAGAATTATCATTGATAACGCAAATGCCGTTTTGAAAGGCAATTGGACGGTTGACAGTTCGGGGCTTGAATTTTACGGCGATAATTTTATAACTGCCGACGGCGGCTTGGGTGAGAACCGCGTTACTTTTCAAACGGAAAACATTCAGCCCGGCAAATACGATATCTACGGATGGTGGCCCTCATCGGATAATTTCGCCTACAATACGGAATTTACCGTAACCGCCGGAGGCGCGGAAATTCAATTTGAAAAAACTCAAAAAACCAACGGCGGGCAATGGAATTTTTTGGCTCAGACGAATATGGTTTCCACCGGTAAAATAGCAATTTCAATCAGCGACAGCGCTGCGGGCAAAGTTGCCGCCGACGCTTTCAGAATACTTTACGCCGGGCTTCCTACTTTCGTGGAATCAGCTTCAAAATCGCCAAGTGATTTTCAATTATATCAGAATTATCCGAATCCGTTCAATCCGAGCACAACAATTTCATTCTATCTTTCTAAGAGCGAACCTGTGAGATTAACAATTTACAATATTCTCGGCAAACGAATAGCTTTGTTAATTAACGAGGAAATGAACGCCGGACTCTATAATGCCGAATTTAATCCGAGAACATTTAATTTATCCTCCGGCGTTTATATTTATACGCTAAGCGTAGGCAGAAAATCCGTTTCGAAAAAAATGACTTACTTGAAATAAGTTGATAAAGAAACAAGGATTTTGATAGTAAGATTTTAGACAAATCAAACGGAAATTTTCTCCTCAGCGTCATTCTGAACGGAGTGAAGAATCTGTAACGTTACTCCGGTATTTTAAATTTGATGGTTGTAAAAGTCAGCAGGTAAAGCATGAGATATTTTAAACACTGAAAAGGAAAAGATTCCTCCTCGCATTGTTCGTTGGAGATTGTTTTGTCCACCCGTGTGATTTTCATCACTGCGAATATGAAAAAAAAATCTTGTTTTAAAATAATTAGTTTCTTATATTCTTTTTAAAAGAATCAATCTTTATAGTCAACATATTATTGTCCTCCATATTTACAATTAATTAACATTCAATCATTAAAATATTGAAGCGTTATGAAAAGGGTCACTCATTTATTTATTTTTCTTTTACTTTCGGCTGCGGTAATTTATCCGCAAACAAATCAAGTTAATTACAAATTTCAGGTAAAAATCCCGGCTTCGGGAATTGAAGTGCTTGAGGAATCCTCCTTCCCGGAAGGGGGCAGTTTCTCCATTCCGGATGTGACGTTCAATCATCCTCCGTTCAACGAACTTTACGAAGCTGTTAAAGGCGGAATTTTTACTCTAGATCCGAATTCCATCCAAAGCGATTTATACATGGAAATCACGCTTGAAGGATTGAATCCGCTAACAGGTAATTTATATGATGTATTCGGCGAACCGCTGTTCATCAATATGAAAATAGATGTTTGGGAATTACCCGATAATTATAGCGGGTCGTTTCCGCCGGATTTTAACCCTACTTCGCCGTTTTACTTCAATCCAGCCACAGGTTTGACGTTTAGGATAAATAAAACCGGCGCATTTTATGCCTTTTTAAGTCAAATTGGAATTGGCGCCGCCGACGATTTAGGTTATGCGTTCATTACAACAACAAGTTTTAACGGAAATGACCTGACAATAAACGATCAGTCTGACTTTGTAAGTTTCAAAACTAACCATTTATCTAAGTTCGGCGGCGGTCGCGGTCGAATTCACGACGTAGTTATCGAGAACCAAACCATAATTTTAAGTCCCGCAAAAGGTTACTTGTCCAGTAACGGAAACGTGAAATTGAAAATATTTTTCTCTCCAACAGACAGTTTAATACTTGAGTGGGATAGATTTGTTACAGACCCGAATATGAAATTTAAAATGGGATCGTCTTCAGGAACTTATGATCTCTCTGAAATTTCGGTTTCCGGCAATAGAGCCGCTTTTATTCCAGGCGGAGCGCCGCATAATTTATCCACCGGAAGATATTACGGCATAATGACAAACTCTTCGAAAAATACATTTGATGAAATTGAAGCCGATTATAATAATGATCCCGCCGGAATTGAATTTTCAAATGAAATTCAGTTTATAATTGAAGCTCAAAACGCGCCGGTGCCCACTTCCCCGAGAGGAGAAATAAACGACGCAACGCCAATTTTCCAATGGGACGCCATTCCCGGCGTACCGGCATATTGGCTGATTGTTTCCAGCACTCCGTTTACTGTTGTTTCTTTACCCAGCGGAGATGTAAGCGTTCAAGGCGCAAACATTTTATGGAATTATATTACCGATCAGACAACAGTTCAGTACGGCGAGAAAAATTCTTCCTCGCCGTATAATGAAGACGCACAGCCGCTGTTAAACGGAAATGAATACAATTATACGCTGCTCAACCTTTACGATAAAGAGGATATTTCTTTTGCGAGCACCGTTTTCAGCGGAGCGTTTGCGTTTACATATACAACCCAGAATAACCTCGAGTCGCCTAACTTGGTTGAACCAATCGACAGCGCCGAGTTCATCAGCCAAAAAGAGATAACATTTAAATGGGACCCGATTCCAAACGCGAATAATTACACAATCTATTTGTACCAACGGGTTCAGAGTTTTGCCGGCAACGATCAGCAGATTGATTTGCCAATTTGGAATTCCACTACTACAAATACCAGTCTTACTTACCCAGCGATTACATCGCTTACGGACGGTTTTTATGTTTGGAATATAATGGCGACCGACGCCGAAGGAAACGGAGCGTTAAGTAAAACTTATATTTTCAACTACAGCATCGAAATGGGAAGTTTCCGAGTAGAGGCTTTATCTACGGAAACTTCTGAAAATTTATTGGGATTTAATGTTGAAGCAAACGCCGTAAGCGGGGGCGTTTCTCCGGCAAATCCTTTCATCGTAACTAATTCAACGTCCTACGTCGATAGT
>CAYNUJ010000064.1:8832-16091 GCA_964400095.1 uncultured Melioribacteraceae bacterium | reverse complement strand
GTTTGAGTTATTCGCGCCTGTTCGAAGGCATAGGCAGATTCGGAGCCGCGGTTCAATATATAAATTACGGTTCGTTTACCAAAGCGGATGAGTTCGGAAATGAAACCGGCAATTTCGGCGCGGCGGATATCGCCTTCTCATTGGCTTACTCTAATATTATAGATGAGAATTTCTACTACGGCGCTACGGTTAAATTCATCTACAGCGGAATAGACGAAAGGTCTTCCACCGCAGCGGCTATGGATTTGGGTCTGCAATACCGCTTTCCTTCAAGTCAGTGGACTATCGGCTTTTCCGTATTGAACGCGGGCGCGCAGATCACGAATTATGTTTCCACTTCGGAAGATTTACCTTTGGATATACGCCTTGGAATCTCCAAGAGACTGTTGCATCTGCCATTTACTTTTTATCTTTCTTTGAATAGGTTAAACGCAAACGAAGGAGCGTTCTCGGACAGAATAAAGTATTTCTCCTTCGGCGGAGAATTTAGAATGAGCAAAGTTTTGAGAATAAGATTCGGCTACGACAATGAAAAAAGGAAAGAATTAAAAATTGGAACGACCGCCGGATTAGCGGGTTTCAGCTTGGGTATCGGAGCTATTATTTCTAAATACCGTTTAGATTACGCCGTTTCCTCGCTCGGCTCTATCGGTTCGTTTCATAGATTCGGCTTATCTACCGAAATTTAGTTTTTCCAGTTTACACGGCGTTTTTAAATATTTTTCCGCCAGGTCGTGAGATTTGTGGTAATCTTCAATCTCCAAAACTTCCTTGTATTTTTCTATGGCTAATTTTCTGTATCCTTCGGTATCTAATATCATTCCGAGAAACAAAACAGAATTTGCAAGAAAACCCGTTTGTTTCTCAACGTCCAATTCCTTCGAGAGCGATTCGCTGATTTTTAAATATTTTTTAGCCGAATCGAATTGGCAGTCGAGTTTATACCAATTACCTACGTAATAAGCCGCTTCTCTTCTGGTTTTTTTGTTATATCCGGGAAAGCCTTTAACGCATTTATCAAACACATTCTGAAATTTATCCGCTGCAGTCTTCCAATCGCCCTGCTTTGCGTAAATTCTCCCTTCATACCGGTGAAACGTGGGGTTATCCGGGAACTCCCCCAGGAGCAGTCGATTATATTCAAGAGCCTTGCCGTAATTCTCTTCATATTTGTAATAAAGCATCATCAGGAAATAACGCGATTCAATTTTAGCGTATCTGCCGTTTTGCGCAACGTCTTCTAATTGCTTCAATCCTTTTATTCTATCTCCGCCCGGGAAAAATATCATAAACGGTTTAACAAAAGGATATTCGCGCGGAATAACCTCGGCGTAATAATTATAAATCCCGAACCCCAATTCCACATCTTTGTTTTCGGGTTCCAATTCGTACGCTTTGTAAACGAGCGGAAGGGCTTCTTTTCCATCAAGCGCGGCGTTGAAAAAATCTTCTCTAACGGCGTAAAGCCTGCCTCTGAATCCTAAGGCTCCTCCTTTGAAAAATAACGCGTCCACATTATCCGGATCGTCGTCAAGAATATCATCGCAGAAATCAATTGTGCCGTCTAATTTTTCAATAAACTCTTCGTCATATTCCTCAACCTGCAAATCGAGCATTATTCTCCACCAGTCAATCATAGCGGGGAAAAAATGCCCCGCCGGATGACCGGAATACAATTCGCTCATCCTTTTGAAAGTCGCTTCAGCCGAATCAAATTTTATATTATAAATCTGACGAATTCCGGTTGTTATAAGGGAATCGAAACGCGGTTTCGGTTGAGAATAAACGCCGTTTGAGCAAATAATTATTGTAAGCGAAAAAGTAAATAGAAATTTTATCAAAGTATTTTTTATCTTTTTGATTAAAAATAATAAATTGTTCTTCAAATTATAAATTGAACCGGTACAATTGATGAAAATTCTAAATTTAATTTTACTTTTATTACTCTTAACTTGCTCCGTATCCGCGCAAAGCAAAGATGACCCGCCTGCTCAACGAGCCTTTAATTGGGAGAATTCCACGCTGAAATTCGGACTTGAAGTTGATCCGCTGCCTTTTTTCAATAAAGGCTACGACTTTAGTTTTTGGACAAGTTATTATTTATTCAGAGCGCGGTTAGATTGGGCGTATAAATTTCCCGCCGCCTTTGTGACTACGACAGGCTTTAAGGATTTGCGCTATAAATCATTTACATTCGACATTCAATATTTTCCCACCGCGCTGAAACCTGATTTGACGGGTCTTTGGTTCGGAATAGGATACGATTACTGGAACAGCATAATTAAAAACGCGGCGAACGGTAACGAAAGTTCATTCGCCAACGGTCTGCTGAATTTTTCCGTAGGTTATCCGATAAACATTTACGACAAATTTTATTTGAATCCCTATTTCGCCGGACATCTTCGTCTGTTCGGAAAAAAAAGTCTAATTGTCGGCGGAAAAAATTACAACACACAAAGTTTCACGCCGGAAATATCAGTAAGATTAGGATATCATCTTTAAGTTTATTTGATCAGCATCATTTTTTTCGTTCGATTAAATTTACCCGCCGATAAAGTGTAGAAATAAATTCCGCTCGGCAATACGTCCGCCGAGGCGCGCGCGTTAAATTCAACCTCGTAATTCCCGGCAGACAGTTCTTTATTTACAAGCTCGGCTACTTCCCGTCCGAGTAGGTCATAAACTTTCAAAATAACTTTAGTGTTGTCATTTCGACCGAAGGGAGAAATCTTTGAAGATTCCTCACCCCTTCGGGGATTCGGAACGACAGTACTTGTTGGAATAGTGTATTTTATCGTTGTCGTCGGATTAAACGGATTCGGATAATTCTGCGAAAGTGAAATTTCGTAGGGAACAATGTCTCCGTCGTAAACCGCAACGGTATTATCGTAAACAATATTAATAGGCGCCGCAAATAGCAACTCATTATTCACAGTATCGCTAATCATAACGCTCGCGGAATAATTTCCGAAAGAATAACCTGTCATATCAATTTTAATAGAAACCTCTACGCTGTCGTTCGGAGTTAATCTATAAATACTATCGGGAGAAATAGAAATCCACTTAGGAACGCTTGTAAAAGGCGACCAATTTGGCGCCCACTTTCGCGAAGTGTTTGAGTTATTGGTAATTTGAATCAATGTGTCCAAAGCTTTGTTCCAAACAAATATTTCGTCGCCGCCCATAAAATTGAACACTGATTTTGAAAACGCTAACAATTGTCCGTCGGGTGAATAAGATGGGATATAATCATTTCCGGGCGATGAATATTCAACTCGAAAATCCGACCCGTCCATTTTTGCGCTAACAATATCGAGATGCCCTAAACCCGTGTCTCCGCTTACCCAAACCACTCTATTACCAAAGGGCGTCCAAGAAGGCTGATAATCAACCACGCCCGCAGCGCCGATATTCGCGTAACTATTTCCGGCGCTGTCGTAAATCATTATGTCATATTCTCCGGAAATCTTGGACTGAGTTGCAAAGTAATCTCCGCTCGGCGAAAATTTCGGTCTGACGTCCTTATAGTTGTTGAACGTAAGTCTCTGTCTATTCTGTCCGTTTGTGTCCATTTTATAAATTTCAATAGACGACGAATCTTCGTCAGAGGCGAATAGAATTGTTTTGCCGTCATGCGACCAACTGGGATGAAATTCATTAGCCGGGCTGTTTGTTAAATTCACTAAATTCGTTCCGTCGGGATTCATAGTCCAAATATCTAAATTCCCCGACCTAAAAGAATAAAACAGAATCTTTCCGCCATCGGGCGACCATGCCGGCTCAAAATCGAGTGTGTCCAACGTAAGCTGCGTAAAAGAAGAGCCGTTTGGGCGGATAGAGCAAATGTTTCCCGCGAATGTATTTGTGTCCGGTTCGTCTGCATACACGATGAATGTTGAGTCCGCGCTTACGTTTTGAATGTTGATATCCAAAGCATTTTGACCAATGTTATAAATCTTGAATTTCGCGGATGCTTTCGGATTGTCTGAATAAATCCGAATTATAAAACCATCCGGTTGAGAAACCGATATTAATGATTGAGCGGATACCGGTTCATTAATTCCCAGAATAAATAGAATACAGGAAAAGCTGTAACGAAAAAACATTTTTTTCATAATGTTTGCTCCAACTGTAATATTGTTAAATTATTTTATCCGGGACAGTATCATGTGGAGAGTTAAGTCCAATATACGATTAAATTTTTCTATTATCAATAAATGAGCGCTCTCTAAAAAGAATTGATTGAAGGCTGGTACGTCGTAGCCTCTTATTTTTTTGATTTTATCGTGACTTGTGTCTAAATTTGAAGTCTGTATTTTTTAAAGATGTATAATTGGAGGAATAGTATATTATGGGTATGATGGCCCGAATGAGAAATCTGGCTCCTTGGTTTATTATTACCGTGGGCGGATTATTTGTATTGTTTATGGTGCTGTCCGATTCGAAAGTCACTCAAATTCTTGGACAGAGAAGCAACAATGTCGGTTATGTAAACGGCGAAGAGTTGACTTATCAAGATTTTTCAAAAATGGTTGAAACAGCGAGAAATAACCGCGTTCAGCAAGGCGGACAGGACATTCCCGAAGAGCAAATGGGACTTTTCCGAGATCAGGTTTGGGACGCATATGTAGTTCAAAAATTGATTGAAAAGAAAATCAACGAATACGGTATTATTGTTTCCGATGAAGAAATTAAGGACGCTCTTCTTGGTCCGAACCCTCCAAACATAATTAAACAATACTTTATTGATTCAACAGGAACTTTCGACAGAGAAAAATACGAGCAGGCAATATTCGACCCGAAAAACAAGCAAGCCATGCTGCAGACAGAAGAAATTGTCCGCCAACAGAAATTACAGGAAAAACTCGAAAGTTTTGTTAACTCTTCCATTGTTGTAAGCGAAAATGAAATTAAAGAAAAATTTATCAATAATAATTTTAAAATGTATGCAGACTATGCCTACTTTAACGCTTATCTGCTTCCGGATTCGATTGCAAGCTATGACGAAAACGACCTTCGCGAATATTATCAGACGCATTTGGATAAATATAAAATCGAATCTCAGCGTCAGTTGAAATACGTTCTCTTCCAAGAACTTGCAAATCGAGAGGATACGCTGTCAATCCAGAAAAATTTGAAGTCGATTGTTGAAAAACTAAAAAAAGATACCAGTTCGTTCAAAACTTACTCCGATATTTATTCCGACGTTCCCTTTAAAGTGGATACAATTGCAATAAACCGGGTTCCCATATTAGCGGCAGACCAATTTTTAAGAGCAAATGAGGGAGACTTGATAGGACCGGTATTATCTTACGAAGGTTTTATTGTTTATAAAATAAACTCTATTAAAAAAGGTGAAAAGCAATTTGTACGCGCTTCGCACATTCTTATTAAAACTAACGGCAATAATGACGAATCGGCTAAAAAAGAAGCCGACGAAGTTTACCGTCAATTAATTAATGGCGCCAATTTTTCGGATTTAGCTAAAGCGCGTTCGGACGACCCCGGCAGCGCAGTCCGCGGCGGAGACCTTGGATGGTTCGGCAAAGGACAAATGGTTAAATCTTTCGAAGAAGCGTGTTTCAAAGGCAAAGTAGGCAAAATACAAAAACCTATCAAATCCCGTTTCGGCTATCATATAATTTTGGTAACAGGCAAATCCAATAAAGTTTTTGCAGTGGAAAAAATTGTAAATAAAGTTAAACCTTCTGCTACAACTGTGGACAGAATTTACAATAACGCAAACGATTTTGCCTATCTCGCCGAAAAAAATGATTTCGAGGAAGAAGCGAAAATAATGAATTACAAAGTTATCGAATCGCCCGCTTTTCACGAAGACGCATTTCAAATACCCGGATTGGGTTCCAACCGTGGAATGATTCGCTTTGCATTTGATGACGATCTCGGCGATATAAGCAACGTATTCAAAATTGACGCGGGATATGTTGTAGCTATGGTTTCCAATGTTATTGAACCCGGTTTCAAGAACTTTGAAGATGTTAAATCTCAAATTGAGTCTCTTGTTAAAGTTGAAAAGAAAAAGGACTACGCAATGGAATTAGCCGCGCAGGCTAGATCGAAAATCGGCGATTCGGATAAATTAAATCTTGCTATAGACGTATTCCCAAAAGCTGTTGTTAGTTCCGCTCAAGGATTTACTCCCCTAGATGTAATTCCGGGGATTGGAAAAGAACCTAAATTTATAGAATACTGCTTAAACGCGGAATTAAATAAAATATCGGATCCTATTCGCGGCGCGCGCGGCGCGTATCTAATCCGTCTGACTGACAGAACCCCATTCGACAGTACGAGCTATAAAATTCAGCACAATTCATTGAGAGATCAAATAATGCAGTCCAAAAAAGCCCGCAACTACTCCCAATGGCTGCAGGCTATTAAAAAGGAAGCGGATATTGTGGATGAAAGATATTTGTTCTACAGATAAAATCTCGCAGCGCGAAAGGCTTGGTTTGACGCCAAGCCTTTTTTATTTTAAAGAGGATAATTTTTGCACTATCGAATTCGATTATTTTTTTTAACTTTAAAACTATGAAAAAGCAGATTTTATTTTTTATACTGCTCACAATTATTTCGCCGCTCATAAACGCGCAGTCGGGCAAAATGGGATTATCCTTTTCGCTCGGCGCAAATTATACAACCACGTCAAAATTATTTCTCAATCCAAATTCGGCGGATGATTTCATCAAAAACGATTTTGTAGAACTCGACGATATTTTTCACTATTCGCTGAGTGTGAAATACCGTTTAAACGAAGCGATTGCGATAGGAGTGAATACGGAAATAATTAGAAAAACTTTCACCGGGAAAAATTTAACCGCATCCTCTCCAAGCGGCACAATTAGAATTGAAACGGAAGACGGTTATCTGCTCGTTCCCGTGGAACTTAATTTTATTTATCTGCTTCCTTTTTCAACCGACGCGTTTAAATTTGACATGTCCGGCGGAATTGGATTTTATCTCGGCGGTCACATACGCAAATTCGGAAATGCGGAAATCAGCAGTTCCCCCGAAAATTTTCCCTTCGGTATTCAAGTTGCAATTGGAATGGAATATGTAATCTTCGACTTTCTTTCCGCCAGGTTTGATATGCGTTTCAGAGACCCTGACGTAAAATTTAAATCCGAATATACCGGCAGAGAAGCTGTATATGGTGGCGTGAAAATTATTCTGCCCAATAGTTCTTTTCATACGAGAGTAAATTTGGACGGTATTATTTTCGGTCTCGCCTTAGTTTATAA
>CAYNUJ010000064.1:0-8732 GCA_964400095.1 uncultured Melioribacteraceae bacterium | reverse complement strand
TTCATACGAGAGTAAATTTGGACGGTATTATTTTCGGTCTCGCCTTAGTTTATAACTTGTAATTGTCGGACAATCTTTTTCCTCCTAATTTCCCTGCGGATAGCTGCAAATTAAGAGGAAATAAAATCTATATTGGTTATATTTATTGACGGATAAAGAATAAAATATTATGCAGAAAACTTTTAAAAAATACTTTACGCCGGAAGAAGCCCAAAAGACTCTTCCACTGGTAAAAAAAATCACGAAAGATATTCTTGATTACAGTTTTCAGATTAGAACGATCGCGGAATCCTTAACCGGCGATCCGGACGAAAATCCCGAGATTAAAAAATTAGTTTCCGAAATGAATTACTGCATGAAGGAATTGGAGGAACTCGGCTGTTATTACAAAGATTGGAGTTTCTCCGTCGGACTCGTAGATTTTCCGGCAATAATTGAAGACGAAGAAGCGCTTCTCTGCTGGCGCAGCGACGAAGAGGAAATTGTATATTATCACACGGTAAACGAAGGATTTGCCGGACGCAGATTAATTCCCACGAAATATTTTACCGTTTAAATATCTTCCCATTCTTCGCTGAATTCAAATCCTCTTTTTGTCAATTCGTTCATTATCAGCTTTCCCGACGCGGCTTCGTCCACCGACAACGCTCCCGGTTTAATAACATTGTGAGCCGAAAGAACAGCCATCACTGACGCGTGCCAGCCTGTCATTTTCTGCATTGCGGTAAATTCTGTTTCTTCGTCAAATTTTTCAACAACGGAAAGCGTCAATCTCTTTTTTATTCCTTCTTTAATTCCTGTAGTCGAAACTAACACAATTCCGACGTCCTTAGGATTTTCGGTTTTCAATTTCGGCTCTAAAAGAAAATGATAGAATTCTCGCGGACTGATTTTAATTCCTTTGAATTCGACAGGTTCTTCTTCGAATAACCCAAGCTGGGAGTAGCCTTTAAACCATTCCCAATGACCGGGATACCGTAAAGTTTTATTATCCATTCTATCAATTTTATTTTTCAATTTCCAAGGAAGTATCGAGAGCCCTCCGTTAGTAATGGCAGCTTCCAATTTGCCGAATTCTTTAAACTGAATTTCTTCTATCTCGGAGAGACAAGGCACGCCGGTTAATTCGCCATTACGCAGTAATTGAGAGCTGCCGTAATATTCATTGGTCAACCCGTTGATATGAAAGAACATCTCATAATTCCAAGGCGGATGCGGTTCAAGCGGAAGTCCGCCCGCGTAATTTTTAATTTCTTCAACGGAATCGAATTGAGAAATAGCGTATTCAATCATCGAAATATTCATTCCGGGATCCATCCCGCAATCAGGAATGACGGACACATCCGCGCTTTTTGCTTTCTCGTCCATTTTCAATTGATTCCATACCACTCCCGTATTCCCGCCCAAATCCACAAAATTACATTTTGCCGAAATAGCGCATTCGGTAAGCGACTCGTTAAAATAATACGGAACCGCGCTTACGACAGAATCGAATTCGGCAAGTATCGCCGTTATTTTTTCCTCGTCGGTTACGTCGGTAAGATGAAGATTAAAGTTATCGAAACCGGTAATTTTTTTCAGTCTTTCGGAGGCAAGTTTAAGCGAATCGAAATCGTTGTCAATGAAACCTATTTTTTCAGCCTCTCCGAATTTAATCATATCGAAAGCGGCGGCGGAACCTTGTCTGCCCGCGCCGATTACAGCGTAGCTTTTTCCCATTTTATTATCCCCGTAAAAACAAAGTTTAAATATAATACCCCAATTTAAAATAAAAAATCCGGCGCGGAGCCGGATTCAAAAAAGATTGTTAATCTCAATAATTATTCCGATGTATCGACAATTTTGTAGGAATGTTCAATTTTTATCGCTTTTTCCAGCATCGCAGTTACACCGCAATATTTGGTAAGCGATAATTCAATAGCTCTTTCAGCCGCTTTCGGGTCAATATTTTTCCCGTAAAAGACATATTCCAAATTAATCTTGGAATAAACTTTCGGATGCTCATCGGTCATTTCCGCTTCGATGTTCATTTCGAATTTATCGAGTTTTACTCTCTTTTTCTGCATTATTGACGCCACGTCGCTGCCGGTGCAGCCGCCCAAAGAGAGTAATAAAAGCTCCTTCGGACGAATTGCGGCGTCGCTGCCTCCGAAATCTTCCGGTCCGTCCATCATAACCCAATGTTTCGAACTTGTCTTACCGGCAAACGTTATACCGTTTATTTGTTTTACCTGTGCTTTTACTGTTGCCATTGCTTCTCCTTTATTATTATAATTCTCCAATATCTTCCTTCCACAATTCGGGATTTTCGTCGATGAATTTTTTCATCAGCAATTTACATTCGTCGGTGTCCAAATCAATTACCTCAACTCCGTGTTCTTCCATAAATTCTTTAGAACCGGGGAAAGTTTCCGATTCTCCGGCAATAATCTTTTTTATACCGAATTGCACAATTGCGCCGCCGCATAAATAACAGGGCATAAGCGTTGAATATAAGATGGTATTGGAGTAAGAATGGATTCGCCCGGCGTTCCTTAAACAATCTATTTCCGCATGAATCACCGGATCGTTTTCCTGAATTCTTTTGTTATGTCCCCTGCCTATAATCTTGCCGTCCCTAACAATAACGGAGCCAATCGGGATTCCCCCTTCGGCTAATCCTTTTTTCGCTTCTTCAATAGCGGCGTTCATAAATATGTCCATTTTTAACTCCTTTCTAATATGGATAAAAAATATAAAACAGTACGGATAAAATAAATAAAGCCCACAACCCGGGTTTAACTTCCTTAATTTTACCCGCCGATAACTTGGCTAACGGATACACGACAAATCCAGCCGTCATTCCGATACCGATATTAAATGAAAAACTCATCAAAGAAATTGTTACAAACGCCGGGATCAACTCAGAGTAATCATCAAAATTCAGCCGCTTAATCGGGGATATCATCATCATCCCGACAATAATAAGCGCGCTGCCGTATGCATAAGCCGGGATGGCTGTAATAAACGGCGCGAAAAAGAGAGCCGCTAAAAACAATACGGCGGTAATGACGGAAGTAAATCCGCTCCTCCCGCCGGCTTCAATTCCCGCGGCTGATTCAATAAAAACTCCGGCGGTGGTTGTTCCGAATAATGACGCGGCTACGGTAGAAACTGAGTCGCACAAAAAAGGTTTCTCAATTTCAGGTAAATTCCCATGTTCGTCTAATAAATTTCCCCGGTATGAAGCGCCGATAAGCGTCCCCATTGTATCTACAAAATCCATTACAAATACAGTGAGAATAACCGCAAAGAATCCCCAGGAAAGAGCGCCTTGAATATCAAGCTGTAAAAAAATCGGGGTAATGTCCGGCGGCATTCCCATAATACTTTTGGGAAAAGGAGTTACTCCGAGAATAAATCCCAAAACCGTCGCCGTAATAATTCCGATCAACAGCGAACCTTTATTTTTTCTAATCATTAAAAATCCGGATAACAAAAACGCGAACACAGCCAGCATTGCCTGCGGCGAACTTAAATCGCCAATGCTCACGGGAGCGCCTTCAACTCCCAATTTAATAATTCCGGCGTCGTTCAATCCGATAAAAGTCAAAAATAATCCGATTCCTACGGCGAAAGAAATTTTAAGACCTTCGGGAATGGCTTCGGTTAATAAAGTTCTCACTTTAAGAAGCGTGAGAACAGTGAAAAGAACTCCACTGATAAAAATCGCTCCAAGAGCCGTCTGCCAGCTATATCCGAGAATATTAACCACAGTGTAAGCGACGAACGCGTTCTGACCCATATACGGCGCGATAGCGAACGGACGCTTGGCATAAAGACCCATAGAGATTGTTCCCAGAAACGCCGTGAAAATTGTGGCTGCCATTGAAGGTCCGAATGGAATTCCCGCCGACTCCAGTATTTTTGGATTTACGATTATTATATATGCCATTGTAATAAATGTAGTGGCTCCGGCGGTAATTTCCGTTCGTAAATTAGTACCGAGTTTATTAAACTCAAAATATTTAGCTATCATTTGCACTCCTTTACAGCGAACAGCAAGAAATCAAAACACTCTCAATCCAATAGTTAAATATGGATAATTTCAAATAAAAAAGCCATTGATGATTTCCTTAGCTATTATTATTGCCTCTACATTTAAACTTGTATCCTTTTTGCTTCTTTCAATTATATTTAGCTAATTTATACTTTCATTAAATTACTTTTTTCCAAATTAAAAATCCAAAACGTGAAAGTAAAAACACTTATACCTAAATCCGAAGCCCGCAAAATGGTTCTTGAAAGAAGGAAGGATTTTTCCGACGCCGAGATTAAGCGTAAAACGGAAAGAATAATTGAAAAACTTAGTCGAATGGATCAATTCGTTTTAGCCGAAACGGTTCACTGTTACATTTCCAGCCGCCCGGGCGAAGTTGATACGCACAAATTAATTTCTCTAATGGAAGGAATGGGAAAAGCGATTGTCGTTCCCAAATTGAATCCCGTTACAAAATTATTTTTGAGAGGCAATTTTTCCGGCTGGAATAATCTAATTGAAAACGACGAGGGATATCTTGAACCGGCTGTTGGCATTAACGACGATTTAAACGATGTCGATCTTTATATCATACCCTCGGTTGCTTTAACCGTTTACGGACAAAGAGTGGGATACGGAGGAGGATATTACGATAAATTACTGAAAAATACTTTTGCTCCTCAAATAGCGCTCGCTTTTGAATTTCAATTATTCGATAACATTGAGGCCTCCCGCGGGGATTTGATTCTCGATAAAATAGTTACCGAATTAAGGGTTATCGACACACACGGCGGTAAATATTAATAATTTCAGATGATAAATTTTCCAGATCAAAATAATTATCCCGATGAAAATTCTAAGAGCGGTTCGGATAACCGGCTGAGAAAATCATCAAAAGATAAAATTATCTTCGGCGTCTGCGGCGGCATTGGAGAAAAACTTGGAGTTAATCCGGTATTTGTCCGATTCTTTTTCTCGATTCTGCTTATTTGGGGAGGAGCGGGAATTCTTCTCTATGCGCCGCTATCCGTTATAATGAAATCCGGCTCATTTTCGAAGAGAAAAAAAGCTGGCACAGATAAGTTCTACGGCTTTATTCTCCTTTCGCTGGGAGCATATTTTTTATTTTCCGGGACATTCTTATTCGATATGATTAATATTTTTCAAATCCCCCCGAGCGTTATAAATTTGCTGATTCCTTTTATGCTAAGCGCCGTCTTCTTTGTAAAGCGAAATGAATTATTCGATTCCCACGGTTACGGAAAAGAGAGTTTTGTTATTTCGCGCAGCGATAGAAGATTTTTCGGCGTATGCGGCGGATTTGCCGCGTATTTAAATGTGAATTCAAATTTTATCAGAATGCTGTGCATGATATTTAGTTTTGCGACCGCCGGACTGGGAATAATTATTTATTTAACCGTTTATTTTTTCATACGGGATGAAGATGTTTCCGAAAACAGTTAAAAATTTACCGGCGCTTTTCTTTGCCGCGGCGGGCGTAATTTATTTACTGACTTCCTCGTCGCTTCTTAGCATTAATGTAATAAATTATTCTTATTTAACATTTGCGGTATTCGGTTTAGCGGGAGTTTTCGTCTATATCGGAAACGATGAAAGACCTTTGCTGATTATCTCTTCCGTTGTTTTCATTTATTCCGTTTACATGTACATTCCCGCCAATTTTGAATTGCTGAATAAAACCTCCTTTCCATTCCCGGTTTTACTGATTATTTCCGCGACAGCGTTTTTCATGCTCTACCTTGACAATACATCGGAAAAAGTATTTCTATTTATTTCAGCGAGCTTGATAATAATAAGTTTGCTGTTATTCAGATACAACGGTTTTTGGCTTGTAAGATTCGGGAATAGCTTATGCGAAATTATTTACAGCTATTGGTATGTGTTTTTAATTTTTATCGGAACCAACCTTTTATTATCCAATAGAAAATAGTAAGAATATCATCCTTTTGCTATCTCGCATATTTTTTTGCAAGCAATAAAATCGAAGGGTTCGAGGTTTTAACAGCCGGTGAAGTTCTAAATTAAACCGTGGATTAAAACTTAGGAATATTTCCGTAAAGGAGCGTGTTGCCTAATGGAATAACGCTTCCGGCTTTAGGTTCGTTGGTTATTCTAAAAAGTTCAATTTCGTTAAGAGGAAGTTTAGGAATGTTGTAAATAAAATAATACTTCCTTGAATTTTCTTTGGTAAGAGTTCCGAGAGATATCGATTTTCCCTTAGTCACAATCCAAGCCTGCATTGCTTCGTCTTCTTTTAGCCGGGGAGGATTTTCCAATATCAAAATTCCGTCGCCGATTCTGAATGAAATTATTAAACGTCCCAGAGCCGAAGGGTTCTGCTCCCCGCCGGTAAGTTCAACAATGTAATTATCTTTATTTTTCAGGAATTGCAGTAATTCTTTATATTCCGACGAGGTTAATTTAGCTTCGGCGAGCTGCTTTTGAAGCGAAGTGATTACTTTGTCCTTCTTCGCTAGTTGTTCCTCTACCTCGGAATTGGAAAATGATAAAGTAAAATATGTGATTATAAGTAAAATAAAAAGAACGACAGCAGCGGACATAGAGTAAATTGTAAGTTTACTGAATTTCGGTTTGGGAGCGGATTCGTCGGACATAGCGGCGCCTGTACGGGATGAAACCGATTCGGGTTGAGAGGACGTTCTGCGCCGCTCTCCGGTTCTGTGGGACTCTCCGGTTCTTCTGCCTTCTTCGGTTTCTCTACTCCCTGAAGTTTTTCTTTTTTCAATAGTCTGAAGCGATTCAATTTCCCGTGTAGTAAAAGTAGGTTCAAAATCGGGGAAATCTATATCCTCTTCGGTTTTTCCGGCTTCGGCTAATTTCTGTTTTTGCTCTTTTATTTTCGCTTTAATTTCGTCCTGCAGACTTAATAACTTGCTCGCCACCTTTTTCTTTAACTCGATATCGGGTTTTTCCAGCTCAAGTATAATCGGAACGAGAGCCATAGTATTTTGAAGTTCGCCCAATTCTTTTTGAGGCAGAGAACCGCCGGAGGCTATATATTCCCGGAACTGTATAAAATTCTCCCGGTCCATACATCCCGCGGCAAAGGCGCTTATCATTTCTCTTAATTGACTCTCTGCCATCTAATTATCCCGTTAACAAATATTCTTTAAGATTCATTACCGCGGTCATTATTTTCTGCCTTACAGTTTCAACAGGAATATTCAATTTTTTCGCAATTTCCTTGATTGTAAAACCTTCGTAATAAGCTTGATGTATAACGTACTTTTGAGTGTCGGTTAATTTTGCGAGAGCTTTTTCCATATTGGGTCGTATCTTTGCCGCGGTCATTAAATCGAGTCCGTCAATTTCTTCCGAAAGAGAAGGGAGCACAAAATAATCTTCATACTCATCGTTATAATAACTCGTTCCGGCGGCTGTCCGGGATCTCCGAACCGAATCTACAGCGCGGTTCCTGGCAAGCGATATAAGCCAAGTATAAGGACTGTCGGCTTTAAAATCATACTTATCAATTTTTCTCCAGACAATAGCAAAAACCTCCACTAAAATATTTTCGGCGGTGTTTTGATCCGGAGCGATTTTTTTAATTAAAGTGTAAAGTAAAGGAGAGTAACGATCGTAAAGCTCTTCTAAAGCTCTTGAATCGTATTTCGCTATTTTTTTAATTAACTCGCTGTCGTTTAAGTTACTGTATTTACCCAATATGCACTTGAATTTATTTTTTACAATGACGTAAAAGTATAATGAAGGGATGTAAAAATCAATTATTTACGACTCTTTTATCCAAACTTAAGATGAATTCCTTCTTTTTTTGACAGTTATCAGTCCATGCAAACAAATTTTATTATATTTAAATTTTAATTTTAAACTATTTCCAGACGAAAACATGACATCGAAAGAAATTAGAGCTCAATTTTTAGATTTTTTTAAGAAGAAAAACCACAGAATAGTGCCGAGCGCTCCGGTTGTGCCTTACGACGACCCTACGCTTTTATTCACAAACGCCGGAATGAATCAATTTAAAGATGTTTTTCTCAATACCGGAACGCGGGATTATTCGCGCGCGGCGGACACGCAGAAATGCATTCGCGTAAGCGGCAAGCACAACGATTTGGAGGAAGTCGGGCAAGATACTTACCATCACACATTTTTCGAAATGCTCGGCAATTGGTCTTTCGGCGATTATTATAAAGAAGAAGCTATTGTTTGGGCTTGGGAATTATTGACCGAAGTTTGGAAGCTGCCTAAGGAGAGATTTTGGGCTACCGTTTACAGATCCGACGAGGAAGCGTTTGAATTGTGGAAAACCAAAACGGATATAAATCCGGATCACATATTAAGATTCGACGAAAAAGACAATTTCTGGGAAATGGGCGATACCGGTCCATGCGGTCCCTGTTCCGAAATTCATATAAATTTATCGGACGATTACAATAATCCGAAATACGTTAACGCCGGGGTTCCCGAATGCATTGAAATTTGGAATTTAGTATTCATTCAATATAATAAAGACGAGAACGGCAAATTGACCGAACTGCCGCATAAACATGTCGATACGGGCATGGGTTTCGAAAGACTCTGCGCCGTTCTTCAGGGAAAATCGGCAAACTACGACACCGACGTTTTCAAACCTCTGATAGAAGCCGTGGAAAAATTATCCGGATTAAATTACGAATCCGAGAATAATAAAATTGCCATGCGCGTTATTGCC
>CAYNUJ010000063.1:0-16100 GCA_964400095.1 uncultured Melioribacteraceae bacterium | reverse complement strand
AATTTGGCAAATCGAATATATGAATCCGATTCCAAATAAGAACTTCCGCTTAAATCTATAAATTTAATTTTCATCTCGCGCTGCGGGTCCAGCGAAAAATACATTACGGCAATTATTCCCAGCAGAACGAGAAAAATGAGAATTCCTATTTTCGATTGGATGTTTTTCATTATTGGTTCATCTCTCCGACTTTGAATTTACCGGTTAATTTATGAGCTATTTCCGTAATATCCCCGGCGCCCATAAATATAATTATATCTCCATTTCTAATTTCATTTTCAATAATATCTATCGCTTCCGATTTATCATTAACAAATATTTTTTTCGAAGTTTTACCGCCGCCGATCTCGTCAACTATCAACTTTCCGCTTACTCCTTCAATCGGTTCTTCACGCGCGGGGTAAACGTCGAGACATATAAATACATCCGCGTAATCCGCGAAAACCTCCGCGAACTCCTTATAAAAATCTCTCGTTCTGCTGAAAAGATGCGGCTGAAATACGGCTATTATTCTCCGCCGGAACTTTGAAACAGCTTCAAGAGAAGCTTTCACTTCCGACGGGTGATGAGCATAATCGTCAATTATTTTAATTTCATCGCTGTACAAAATTTGGAATCGTCTCTCGGCTCCTCTGAAATTTTTCAGCGATGTTTTCAGTTTGTTAAATTCTATTCCGCGTTCGAGCGCTATTGTTAAAGCCGCTAAAGAGTTAGTAACATTATGCGTTCCGAAAACTCCTATTTCCATTCCGAATAAAACTTCGCCTTTATAATTGATGTCGTAAACTGTTCCATCGTCCGATGTTCTAATATTAACGGCTCTCACATCCGCTTCGGATTTTAAACCGTATGCGATAACTCTGCAAGTCAATTTATCTTTTATTCCCGCCGAACCTTCATTGTCGGCGTTTAACGCGATAAATCCCGTTTCGGGAATAATTTCCGCAAATTGGATAAACGTATTTTGAACGTCTTCAAAATCTTTGTATATGTCGAGGTGTTCCGCCTCTATATTGTTAATTACAGCCGTTGTCGGTTTAAGTTTTAAAAATGTTCTGTCGTATTCATCCGCTTCAACTATTATTAAATCTCCGCCGCCGACAACAACATTTGTATTTTGGAATTCCGGAATTCTGCCGCCGACAAATACAGTTGGATTTAACCCCGCGGATTGCATAATAATGCCCAGCATAGCGGTTGTTGTTGTCTTTCCGTGTGTTCCCGCTATTCCGATAGTATCGGCGCCTTTTGTAATTTCGCCTAAAATTACGGAACGCTTTACGGATTTAATTCCCAGTTCGGCGGCTCTTAATAATTCGGGATTATCCGAATGCACGGCGGAAGAATAAACAATCAAATCGCAATCCCGGATATTTTCTGCGCTATGTCCTTCAAATATTACCGCTCCCAATTTTTCGAGACGCTCCGTAATTTCAGATTTAGCCAAGTCGCTGCCTTTAACGCCGAAGCCTTTGTGCAATAAAAACTCGGCTATTCCGCTCATGCCGATTCCGCCGATGCCGATAAAATAAATATTCCTATATTTTTTGTCGAAAATTTCAAACATCTACAATACCTCGGCAAGTTTAATCGCGCGTTCGGCTATCTTTTCAGCGGCGCCGGGAATTGAAAATTTTTTAATATTTTCGGACAAACCTTTCAATTTATTTTCATCTCTAATTATGTTCGCTACTTCGGTCGTCAGTTTCTCCTTAATTTCGGAATCTTTAATCAATCCGCATGCGCCGGAATTGTAAAGCGTCTCCGCATTTTTGTACTGATGATCCGCCGAAACATTGGGCGAAGGAACGAATATAACCGGCAGACCCAATTCCGAAACTTCCGCAATTGTTGTAGCTCCCGCGCGCGCGAGAAGCAAATCCGAGGCTGAATATACTTTCGACATTTCATCAATAAAAGCGTAAATCTTAACGCCGGGATTTTCATACTTCTTATATTCTTCATAATAGATTGAACCGCACTGCCAAATAACCTGAATTCCTTCATCCTTCAATCTATCCAAATTTTCCGCCGCGGCAGCGTTGAGTGATTTAGCGCCGAGACTGCCGCCAAGTATGAATAAAGTTTTTTTATCCGGCTCCAATCCCAACATCCTTTTCGCTTCCGATTTATCGATTAAACTCAAATCTGTTCTAACCGGATTACCGCTTACGAACAATTTCTCCTGCATCCGGAAATACTTTTTCGATTCTTCAAAACTTAAGTGAACTTCCGTCGCTTTCTTTTCCAGCAGTCGGTTGGTTATTCCCGGATAAGTGTTTTGTTCGAGAAGAATAATTTTTGAGCCCATAATCGAAGCGCCCCATAAAGCCGGTCCTGCAACGTATGCGCCCGCTCCAACGGCAACTCTCGGTTTGAATTTCATATTGATAACTAAAGACTGCATCATCGAAACAAATAACTTTAATGGAAACATAATATTCTTTAAAGTTAACTGCCTGCTGAATCCGCTTATCCACAGGGGTTTGAAATTAAAACCTTCACTCGGAATAATTTTCGACTCCAATTTATCGGCTGTTCCCAAAAAAAGGAATTCGCTTTCCGGTTTTGCTTTCCGGATAGCTTCCGCGACCGCTATTGCCGGAAATAAATGCCCTCCGGTTCCGCCGGCGGCAAATAAAAATCGGTATGGAGTATAATTTTTTTTCAATTTTCTAAAATTCTTATATCTCTTTTTCTGATTGTCTGTAACGAAACGTTTATTATAATTCCAACCGAAGCGCAGAAAATCAAAAGCGAAGTTCCGCCGTAGCTGATGAACGGAAGCGTTATTCCGGTTGTCGGCAAAAGTCCCACAACTACTCCCGCGTTCAAAAATCCTCCGAGAACTATCAGCAGCGATAAACCGAACACGAGCAATTGACCGAATTTATCTTCAATCTGTTTTGCAATTTGAATACCCAAATAGAACAATATTAAATAGGAAGTCAATATCAGAATAGTTCCGGCAAATCCAAGTTCCTCGCCGAGAATGGAAAAAATGAAATCTCCGTACGCTTCGGGAACAAACCCGTCGCTTTGCCTGCTCATTCCAAGCCCTACGCCCAGAATTCCTCCGCTGCCGAGAGCTATTTTCGCTTGATATACTTGATGATTTAAACTTGTCCCATTTGTCAAAGCGTTGAAATACGCCACTAATCTTACGCGGGAATGATGAAATGCCATTGCGAAAATTCCCCCGAATACAAATGCAGGCAACGCAATTGACGCAAGGTGTTTGAATCTGGCGCCTCCCACATACAAAAGAACAAACGAGGAAAGAATAATTATTATACTCAAACTTACATTCGGCTGTACAAAAACAAGCGCCGCAGTTAGAAAAACCCAAAACAGAGCATACGAAAGACCTTTCTTAAAACTCTTTATTCTTTCCCCTTTATTTACAATTAGATTTGAAAGGTGAAGTACTAAAACCAATTTAGCCAACTCCGACGGCTGGAATTGTAAAATTCCCAAATTTATCCATCTCGAAGCGCCTTTAACTTTGGGAGCGAGAAGAAGCGTTAATATTAATAGCAGCAATGTGAGTAATATTGCCGGTTTACTCCAGTCCTTGTAAAATTCATACGGTATTACCGCCGCTATAACTACTATTCCTAAACTGATAATCACTTTGGTTATATGGGAATTAAAAAATGTGTACATATTTGCCGAACGCATAGCGAAATAACCGCTCGAACTAAAAACGAGCAAAGAGCCGACCAATATTAAAAATATCACTACACCAATGTATAATTTGATATAATTTTTTAAATTCATAATTCATTAACCAATTTTTTAAAAACTTCTCCCCGGCGCTCGTAATTGTCGAACATATCGAAGCTGGCGCAGGCGGGAGATAAGAGAACAACATCCTGCGGAGAGGCTTCTTTGAACGAAAGATTTACCGCGTCTTCCAACGAACCGCATTTTTCAACTTCGAGATGTTCTACGAAATAATTAAATACTTTCTCCGCCGAAGAACCGATAGCGTAAATTTTAATCACATGCTTTTTTATTAAATCAAGTAACCGCGAATAATCGTTGCCTTTGTCTTTCCCGCCTAAAATCAGCCTAATCGGCTTGTCAAAGCTTTTCAGCGCGTAATAAACGGAATCTACATTCGTGGCTTTGCTGTCGTTGATAAAAGTAACTCCCGTCAACCGCCGTACAAATTCCAATCGGTGCTCAACTCCGGCAAAGGTCGAAAACGCTTCTTTTATTTTTTCGTTTTCCGCGTTCAATAATTTAGCCGCGGATAAAACCGCAAGAGTATTTTGTAAATTGTGCTCGCCTTTCAAATTAACGTCGTCCCAATCGCATACGTAATTAACATTTCCGTTAATAACGAAATTCAATTTTCCGCTGTCGCAATATGCCCCGTTATCAACCGCTTTGTTAGTGTCGATGAGCAATAATTCGGCTTTGCTGTCAACATTATATTTTTGCGCGTCAGCCGCATTAATTATAAAGTAATCATCGGCTGTTTGATTACCGGTAATTTTGAATTTAGCCGACGCATATTTGCCGATGTCTCCGTCGTATCTGTCGAGATGATCGGGCGTTATATTTAAAAGAACCGCAATATAGGGCGCAAATTTTACGACATAATCCAATTGAAAACTGGAGATTTCCAAAGCGACGAATTCATTTTCTCCAACTTTATCGGCAATTTCCGAAAACGCGCTGCCGATGTTTCCCGCGACGTATGTTTTAAACCCGCAATAATTTAGCGTATGACCGCAAAGCGCGGTGGTTGTGGTTTTTCCGTTTGTTCCGGTTATCCCAATAATCTTTCCTCGGCAGAAGTAAAAAGCAAATTCCAACTCGCTGATAACGGGAATACCTTTTTTTATCGCGTTTTGCAGAACAACCGAGTTCGAAGGCACGCCCGGACTGGTGACTATTAAGTCTGCGTCATAAACTTTATCCGTGTGTCCGCCGTATTCAAATTCGATGCCTATTTCCGCGAGTTCGTCAAAATTATCTTTTAATTTTTCATAGCTTGAGAAATCCGAAACAAAAGGCGTAATTCCATTTCTCCCGGCTAATTTTGCCGCCGCTAATCCGCTGCGCACGGCTCCGATTATCGATATTTTCTTATTCTTTAATTCCATTATCTTATTTTGAACGACGCCAAACTAATGATTGCAAGAATAACGGTTATGATGTAAAATCTCATCACTATTTTCGGCTCTTCCCAACCGAGCATTTCAAAATGATGGTGGATTGGAGCCATCCGAAATACTCTTTTGCCTTCTCCATATTTCTTTTTCGTGTATTTGAAATAAAGCCTTTGGATTATCACCGATATTGTTTCCATAAAAAATATGCCGCCGAGTATCGGGATTAGCAATTCCTTTTTTATCATAATTGTCATAATTCCGAATGCCCCTCCGAGGGCAAGCGAGCCGGTATCGCCCATAAATATTTGCGCGGGATAAAAATTAAACCATAAAAATCCAAGCCCGGCTCCGATGAGCGCCGCAATAAATACCGTCAGTTCCCCCGCCCCGGGTAAATATATTATGTTCAAATAATCGGAATAAATTACATTGCCGGTAACGTAGCTCATAAAAGCCAAAGCCAGCATTACGATTGTTAAAGTTCCTATCGCCAAACCGTCCAGCCCGTCCGTCAGGTTCACTGCGTTGGAAGTTGCGGTGATGATAAAAATTACCGAAGGAATATATAAATATGAGAAATCCCAATTCAGATTTTTGAAAAACGGCAGGGTAGTCTGCGTATTGTAATTTGAAAATTCCGGCAGGTAATAAATCGCCAATCCGATAACTAAACCGATAATAACCTGCCCGATCAATTTATACCTCGCAATTAATCCCATTTTGTACTTTTTAATTACTTTCAGGTAATCATCCACAAAACCGACAAAACCGAGCCAAAGCGTTCCCGCTAATACAAGAATAATGTATGCGCTCTTAATATCGCTCCAAAGAAGAACCGGTATCGTTACGGTTAATAAAATTATAAGTCCGCCCATTGTAGGGGTTCCCGCTTTGGCTTTATGCCGCTCGGGTCCAACCTCTCTTATTGTTTCTCCGACTTGCTTTTTCTTCAAAAAGTTAATTATTTTCGGTCCCAAGTAGAATGATAAAAATAACGCCGTAATTGCTGCAAGCGCCGAACGAAACGTGAGAAACCGGAAAATATCGAACCCCGGCGGATCAAATTTTTCGTTGATATAATTAAACAAATAGTAAAACATTCTAAACTCTCTCTCTTAAATCTGCAAGAAACTCTTCCATTTTCATCCCGCGTGAACCTTTGACCAAAATTACGTTTCCCGAAAAATCCGTTGCCGCAATGTATTTTTTTAATTTCTGTCTGTCGCTAAAATGCTTTGAGTCAAAATTATCTTTGGCTTTGTTGTGAAGACTTTTCATATTTCTTCCGGTTAAAATCAGCCTCGTGTGTTTTAATTTTTTAATTTCGTCAAACAGAGCCGCATGAATAGCTTTCGCGTTTCTGCCCAATTCGAACATATCGCCGAGAATTAAGGTTCTTTTTTTAACTCCCTTAATATTTTTAAGAACCCGGATTGCCGCTCGCATTGAATTCGGATTTGAATTGTAAGTATCGTCAATAATAATCGCGTTTCCCGTTTGAATAAGATTCAGTCTTCCCTTCACCGCGGCGACTTTTTTTATTCCTCTTAAAATTTCTTTTTTATTCAATCCTAATTCTAAAGCGCAGCTTACGGCGGTTAAAATATTTGCCGCGTTTTCTTTTCCCAAGAGGGGCGACGTGAACGAATAAACGCGGTTTCCAAAAATAATTTTTAGCCAGGCGCGGCTGAGCGAATCATAATTTTCGATTACGCCTTTAATATCCGGCTTTCCTCTGAACCCGAAACTGACTGATTTTGCTTTAAGATTCCGCGAATAATTTCTTATCAGCGGATCGTCGTTGTTAATAATCAATATTCCGTCGCGTTCCGCCGCAGCATTCAGAAGCGCGGCTTTTTCTTTCAGCACTCCTTCTCTATCAATTAAATATTCCAAATGCGAATCGCCGATATTTGTCAGAAGCGCGTAATCCGGCTGAGCTATTTTTGCCGTATATTCAATTTCACCGAAATGATTTGTGCCGTGCTCGAGAACCAAAATTTCGGTTTTGTCGCCGGCGTCGAAAATTGTTAGCGGAACTCCGATATGATTATTATAATTAGCTTTGGTTGAAACGACTTTGAATTTTTCTCTCAACAGCGCGGCTAAAATTTCCTTAGCGCTTGTTTTGCCGTTGCTTCCGGTAATGGAAATAACTTTAGCTCTAAGCTTCTTTCTCCAAACGGAAGCTAAATATCCGAAAGCTTTTGTAGTATCAGTTACGCCGATTATGGGAATATCTAACGAATCGTATCTGCGCAATTTTCTTTTATTTATCAGAACCGCCGCGGCGCCGTTTTCCGCCGCCTGCGGTACAAAATCATGCCCGTCTAATCGCTCTCCTTCAATCGCGACGAATAAACTTCCCTTTACCGGCTGTCTCGAATCGATTACAACGGAATTGACTCCTTTAAACTTTTCCGGTTCGTAAATTACCGCAGTCGGAATATCGAATATATCTTTTAAATTCAGTTTCATTCTATTTCACTCAAGTATTTAATCGCCATATCTTTATCGGAGAAATAGCGGCGGACTCCGTTTATTTCCTGATAGTTTTCGTGCCCTTTGCCTGCAATAAGAATAACCGCATTTTCCGGCGAACCGGTTACGGCGAATTTAATAGCTTCCTCCCTGTTTTCTATAACCCTGAAATTCTTGGTTTTCATTCCTTTAATTATATCTTCAATTATTTTCATCGGAACTTCCGATCTCGGATTATCCGACGTTACAATTACATAGTCGCTGTATTTTTCAGCAATTGCGCCCATTACCGGACGTTTGGTTTTATCTCTATCGCCGCCGCATCCGAAAACGGTATAAATTTTCTCGTCGGCTTTCAGCAGATGGCAAACCGATTTAAGCGCCTGCTCTAAGCTATCGGACGTATGCGAATAATCGACAATCACTTTTTTATTCCCTTTGCTTAGAACTTCAAATCGTCCGGGAACTTGCGGCATTGAGGAAATTCCTCTAACAGCCGTTTCCGGTTCGATGCCGCTTTCCACACAAGCCGCAAAGGCTGCGGTAGCGTTATACGCGTTGAACTTCCCTATCAAACATGTATTCATCTTAAATTCTTTGCCGCCGAAAATAATTTTCCATTCCGTTCCTGATAACGAATACTTAATATCTTTAATTATATAATTATTATCCGCCGCCGAACCGTAAAAGATCTTTTCGGCTTTGGTAATATCTGCCATAAATTTAGCGTTTGCATCGTCGGCGTTCAGCGCCGCTTTCGCTTTGCCGCTCAGTTGCTCGAATAATTTTGCTTTCGCCGCTCTGTATCCTTCAAATGTTTTATGATAATCCAAATGGTCCGATGTAATATTGGTAAACACAACACAATTAAAATCAATATCGGAAACCCTGTGCAAATCAATTGAATGAGACGAAACTTCCATCACCGCATATTCACATCCTTCGGATAACATTTCTCTCAGCAGTTTATTTATTACATTCGCTTCCGGAGTGGTGTGAGTCGCTTTGTATTCTTTATTTCCGACTATATATTTGTTAGTCCCAATCAATCCGCTGGCTTTACCAGCTTCTTCAATAATATTTTTAATAAAATACGCAGTTGTGGTCTTTCCTTTTGTTCCGGTTACTCCAATTATTTTGAGTTTTTCCGAAGGTTTCTCAAAAAGAATATTCGATATTGACGAAAGCGCCCTGCGAGAATCTTTGACGACTATTTTAACTACGTCGTTAACGATAAATAATTCATTTGGAACTTTTGAGTCATCTTCGAGCACAACCGCCGAAGCGCCGCCGCCTATCGCCTGCACAATAAATTCGTGCCCGTCTGCGCGGAAGCCTTTAATAGCGACGAAAATCGACCCATCCTTCACTTTTCTCGAATCGAGTTCAATTGCATCAATTTCCTTCGCCTCGGCGTTGCCGCTTACGTGAACAGCTTCGATATAATTTAATATTTTCGATAAATTCATTTTATTTATTACTCGAACATTTAATTTTTAATTTATCGCCTTCAAAAATTTTCTTTCCCGCCGGAATACTCTGCCATATAACTTTTCCGGAACCTTCTATCTCTATTTTAAGTCCGGTTGCGGAGGTAATCGCCATCACCTTTCTCAAAGGCTTATTAATCAAATTCGGCATTGTAAAACGCGTTGAGCTGCTTGTTTTTTTCACCGCTTTATCGTTCGCTGGAGCGGGATTAGAATGCCTTTCAAACTGAGTTTTTTCATTATTAAGGTCAATTGTAAAACTCTCTTTTCGCAGCGGAGATCTTTCGATGCTCTGTTTATATTTCACAAATCGCACATCCGAGTTCACAATTCTTTCCGCAATTTTTTTGAATATCGGCGCGGCTACTTGTCCGCCGAATTTACCGTTTCGCGGAGACTGCACCCAAATAAAACAAACTAATTGAGGGTTTTCCACCGGAAAGAATCCAACGAACGACGCGTTATAATCTTTATGAGAGTAGCTCCCGTTGACGAATCGATGAGAAGTGCCGGTTTTGCCTCCGACTCTTATATTGTTAAGCCTCGCCAATTTACCCGTTCCGTTTTCCACAACTCCTTCCATAACATCTATTATCCTATCGGATGTTTCCTCTGAAATCACTCTCCGAATTTTTTTTGGTTTTATCAATTCCACCGTGTTTCCGCGTCTATCGACAATTTTTTTAATTATTTGCGGTTTGAACAGAATTCCTCCGTTTACAAGCGCCGAATAGGCTAAAGTAAGTTGAAGAGGAGTTACCGCAATTTCATAACCGTGGGCGATAAACGGCTTCGATAATTTTGAAAATTTCGCGGGCTTTTTAAGTTTGCCCCTTATTTCTCCGGGCAGTTCGATATGCGTTTCATTCCCAAATCCGAAATCGCGTAAATACTTGTAAAATAGATTATCGCTTATTCTTTCGCTTAATTTTACAATACCGATATTGCTTGAATGTTCCAAAACTTCCCGAACGGTTAATTTATTGAAAGAGTGTGTATCTTTTATCCAAGCTCCGGAAAGTTTATATTTTCCGTTTTCGGTATTAATTACTTCGTCTAAATCAACTGATTTCTCTTCGAGCAGCATTGAAAGGAAAACGGATTTAATTGTAGAACCGGGTTCAAAACTGTCGCTTATAGCTCTGTTTCTTCTGCTCCGGTTATCGAATAAATTATAGTTACCCGGGTCATAATTCGGCAGGTTGCCCAATGCCAATATTTCGCCGTTCTTCGGATCAACAATAATCCCAACCGCGGCTTCCCCTCCGGATTTATTAAAGCCGTCTAATAATTCCTCTTCCAAAATTTTCTGATAATTTTTATCTATTGTCAGAACAACGCTTTTTCCGTTTAACGCCGGACGCGACAACTCCGATTTAATACCGACAACTTTGCCAGCGGCGTCTTTTTCAACTATTAGTTTGCCGTCCGTGCCGCACAGATATTTTTCGTACCGCCCTTCAACGCCGTCCACACCCTTAAATTTATTGTTTATATATCCGAGCACATGCGAAGCCAAACTGCCGTACGGATATATCCGTCTGTTATCCTCCAAATAATAAAGTCTGCCGCAATTCAGTTTGCTAAACGCCGAATTAAATTTTCTGGATACTTTCTTTTCGAGGCAGACTTGCTTTCTGCCGGAATTCAATAGATTCATATAATGGCTGAAGCTTTTGCCAAACACTCTGCTGAATTCCGCCGCTATTACGCTGTCGGGAACTGATTTTTTTTTCGCGGCATTATTGACGAAAAAAGAAATCTCGTTTTTGGAATAAGCCAGAAGTTCCCCGTTTCTATCTGTTATTCTGCCTCGTTCGGCTTTAACACTCTGCGTTTTATTCTGCTGGTCAATCGCCATTAATGCGTACTTGTCGTGCTGCTTAACCTGAATGGTGTAGAGTCTGCCTGCAAGCATAAAAAATGCAAGAATTAGAATAAAAAATATTAAATAAGCGCGGGCTTTAATCATATTTGTCTTCTACTATTTGATTTATTTTTCTTGCTCTTCTGTTATTAATGTATATTTTTTCAAAAGGTTTTTCCGCTTTTACCAATCCGAGCCTTTCTTCGGCTATCTTTGAAATTCTTTCCTCTGACGTTAATTTTTGTATTTGAACCAATTTATCTTCCAAGCGGTCTTTTACAAGAAGTAATTCGCTTTCCAATAAAGATTTTTGCCTCGATAGAACCCTGATGTTATTTGAAAGGAATAATTGGGCAAATAATCCGCCGGTAATCAAAACCGCTAAAAAGATAAATCTCCTTAATGTTGAAGCGCTTTTGTTCATATTCTCTCCGCAGCTCTAAGTTTAGCCGATCTAGCTCTAAAATTCTTTTTTACTTCCTCATCCGAAGGAATGAGAGGTTTTTTCGTTAAAATTTTCAAACGCTTTTTTTTATCGCATTTGCAGACCGGAAAATCCGGCGGACAAACGCAATCCAAACTTTCAAACTTAAATGCCTCTTTAACAATCCTATCCTCGAGGGAATGAAAAGATATAATCACGATTCTCCCTCCAACCGCCAAAAGATCGACTGATTTACGTAAAAACTTTTTTAATTCCTCAAGTTCATTATTCACTTCAATTCTAAGAGCCTGAAAAATTCTTGAAAGGGATTTATTCAAATAATTCGGAGGAACCATCTCTGAAATTAAACTTTTTAATTCGCCGGTAGTTTCAAACTTTTTAATCTTTCTGCGCTCGACAATTTTAAAAGCTATTTTTCGCGATTTTTTCTCCTCGCCGTATTTGTAAAGAACGTCGGCAATTTCATCTTTGCCGTAGGAATTAAGAATATCGGCAGCCGTAAAATCGGAATTTTTATCCATGCGCAGATCCAGAGATACATCTTCTCTATAGGTGAAACCCTTTTCAGCATTATCCAGTTGAAAAGAAGAGACCCCCAGGTCTGCCAGGATACCATCAAACTTGTCAATGAACATGATTTTTGAAATTTTATCTATATCGGTAAATGAAGCGAGAAACAATTCAATTCTCTCTTCCCCGGTAAATCTATTTTTGCAATAATTAAACGCTTCAACATCTTTATCGGTGGCAACAAGTCTGCCGTTTGAATTTAATTCATTTAGTATCTTACTCGAGTGACCGCCGAAACCTAAGGTCGCGTCGAAATATTTTCCCGATTTATCGCTAATTAAAAAGCTTAAAGCTTCATTTAATAAAACCGGCTCGTGAATTATCATTTTGATATATTCATTACTTCGCTTGCTATTTCGGAATAAAGAGCTTCGTTCTCATTAATATATTGTCTGTAAATTTCAGGATTCCAAATTTCAATTTTCTTAATCGCTCCGAGAATAAAAACTTCTTTTTTAATTCCGGCGTGTCGGATAAGATTTTTGGGAATCAGAAGCCTGGATTGCGTATCGAGTTTGTCTTCGGCGGCTTCCTGAAGAAACATCCTTACGAACATCGCTTCTTTTGGATCGAATGTATTGAGATTTTCCAACTTGCTTGCCACAAGTTCATTCCATTTATTCAAAGGGTAAATGTCAATACACTGCGCCGTTCCCCGCGTCATGATAAACGTTTCATTTGCATCAGGATTTAAAGATTTCCGCAGCTTCGCCGGAATGGCAATTCTTCCTTTTGCATCAATATTATATGTAAAGCTTCCTATAAACATCTACACTTTATGGTTTTTTTCAACACTTTTCCCCACACAAGTGCAAAATAATGCTTTTTAGGTGCTAAAGTCAAGCGATTTATCAAAAAAAATTTATTTTTTATTCTATTATCGTCATTCTTCCCTAAATATTTTACGATATTTTGCGATAATTGCCTATAGACGAAATTCTAAAAACCCGGGAATTAATGAATGCAATTTCAGTTCACACTAAATCTTGACAGAGGTCTGGTTTACTCCGAAGACCCAAATTTTTTCTTAGCAACGGAATTCGATAAGAAATCTCTCTCAAAACTTAACCCTTATAATTTATTTCCCGATAGAGGGTTCTATCAATCCCTTTCGGATAATTTTCTCTCGGATGGAAATAATACAATCCATTTTTACAATTATTTGTTCACTTCAGACGGGAAAAGAATCAGAATTAGCGGTAAAGCTGAAAAATTCCGGGACGGTTACAATTTTCAATGCAAAAGAGAAAGACTTAAAGACGCAACTCTCACACAAATGGAAAAAAAGAACTCTCTGCTGCACGCGGTTAATCGATCGGCTGAATTATTCATGCGTCAGTTAAACTGGAAAAGAGTTATCGGTTCTACTTTGGATATAATTTCAAAGGCTGGAGACATCTCCGATATCAATCTTTGGCAAACAAATCAGAGTAAAGAAACGTTAAAGCTATTGTTGAAAAATTCGACCGATAAAAAAAGCCGACAGCATATTACAATTTCTCCGTCGGATGATTTTACAATCCTTATCGACGCGCTTAAAAAAAGGCAATCCGTTGCAACGTCAAAATCCATTTTACCGAGCGACGCTTCGCAAATTTATAAATCCGTTCTTCTCATACCGGTTCATATAGAAAATATTTGGTGGGGAATATTAGAGTTCAGTCAATTAAACAGAAAAAAATGGGACGCCGAAGAAATAGTTACTCTGGAATCTTATTCAAAATTGTTAGCTTCGGCAATCAGAAGTTATTCCATAAACAAAAAGCTCAAAGAAACGGAACGCAAATTAAATCTAATAACCGAAACGACCGGAAGCGTTCTTTACTGCCACAGGCAAAATGAAAACCGTTACGATTATATCTCCCCTTCTATTAAGAAATTTCTCTCCATCAATAACTCGATAGACAAAAAAAACGCGCTGGATGGAGTAATTGGGAACGGAAATAAAGTCGGTTCGTACGACGGGAAACCGAACAATGAATTATTCAGAATAACAGGCGAACACGGCAAAAAAAGATATGTCTGCGATCAAAAATTTAAGTGGAAAGATGAAAACGGCTCATCGATCGGCACAATCGGAATTCTGCAGGACGTAACAAATAGAATTGAATACGAGGAAGAATTAAAGCGCAACAACAAAATTCTCCATGCGGTAAACTTATTTACGAATTCCGTGTTCAACAAAAAGGAAACGTCGATAGATTTAAATACGCTTTTAAAATATTTAGGCGAAGCGCTAGACACCGACAGAGTTTATTTATTTATTAAGCACGAGCGGCAGAGATTTTCCCTCGAAGCGTTCTGGTTCGATATTCACGGCTCCTCTTCGGATAATAAAAACATATTCGAACTTGAATTTGAAAACCAAGATATGTCCGCAATGTTCGCTAATTTAGAAAACGGACGGAAATATATCTCAAACGGAGAAAATGAATTCCCTTATTCAAAGTCGTCTATAATTTTACCGATATTCAATAACGGTTCATTATATGGATTTTTAGGTTTCGACGAATTCGAAGAATGCCGCAAGTGGTCTAAAACAGAAATAAACGCGCTTGGTATTGCCGCGCGGGTTATTGGAGCTTCGATAGAATTAAAAGATTTTATCGGCGATCTTGTTGACGCTAAAAAGGAAGCTCAAAAATCAGATAAATTGAAGTCGGAATTTATTGCGCAAATATCGCACGAAATCAGGTCTCCGCTGAATGTTATTCTATCGTTTCTCGGCATTCTCTGGCAGGAAACTCGCGCGACAGAAAATAAAGAAATTACCGAAATATACGACGCTATCAATCTTGCGTCAAAAAGACTTATTAGAACAATCGATTTATTAATCGAAGCCAGCGAAATCCAATCGGGGACTTACAAAGCGGATTTCACAAAATTCGATTGCATCGACGAAATTCTGTATCCCTGTTTTGTTACATTTCGCGCAAAAGCGGAAAAGAAAAAACTTCTTTTCCTCCGCGAGTCCGGAAGTATTGAGCGCACGATATTGGGGGACAATAAAAGCGTTAGCGCGATATTAAATAATTTGATTGAGAACGCTATAAAATATACATCGGAAGGCTATGTTAAAATAAGCGATTATAATAAGGAATCTCATTTATATATAGAAGTGGAAGACAGCGGGAAAGGCATTTCTCCGGAATATATTGCAAAAATGTTTACTCCTTTCACGCAGGAAAACGAAGGTTATACGCGGGAATTCGAAGGCATGGGACTCGGAATGTTCATTGTTAAAAAATACTGCGAATTAAACGAAATAGAATTATTCGTCGAAAGCAACCAGGGGAAAGGGACAAAATTTATATTAAAAATTCCGCTGGCAAGTCTTATGGAAAATCATTACGAAGGGAAAAGTTTATTGTAGAGGGAGCCGGCTATCCGATTCGAACGGACGACCTATTCATTACGAGAAAATAGACATTTTGCGTTTTTAGAACGTTTTCAAAGGGTTTTTCAATACTACATAGTTTTTTACCTAACGGACTTGGGAGTTTTTATATGTACCTTACAAAAACTAAACGGAGTCCTTACTATCAGATCGTCTTTTTCCAATACGGAAAACCTACTACAAAAAGCACAAAACAAACTAAAAAGAGCGCCGCTCTAAAATACCTTTCCGAATTTGAAAAAAATCTACAGCGAAAAAAGGAAATAAAATCATTATCCTTGACCGAATACAAAGAGAAATATATAAACTTTCTGACCGGACAAAGAGCGGCTAAATATCTTCGGAGTGTTGATTGTGCTTTTAGACAGTTTGAAAATTACGCCGGTAATATTCAATTAAAAAATATTTCCGTTATGCAGTGCGATTCATTTGTATCAAAAGTCTATTCATCCGCTCCGCACTCCGCCGCCGCTTATTATCGTATCCTTAAAGCCGCATTAAATAAAGCTGTTATTTGGAATTACTTAATCGAAAATCCTTTTGATAAAATCAAAGCTCCGAGAGTTGAAAAATCCTTTCCGGTTTTCATTACGCCGGTTCAATTGAAATTCATTTTAAGCAATGTGAAAAGTCCGCTTTACAAAGATATCTTTCTCTTTGCTTTTCATACTGGATTACGGATCGGAGAGCTTGTCAATCTTACTTGGTTTGCAGTTAATTTAGC
>CAYNUJ010000062.1:12765-16157 GCA_964400095.1 uncultured Melioribacteraceae bacterium | reverse complement strand
GCGTGTTTTAAAATTCCGCCTATAAAGTAAAGAGCCATATCGCTCAATCCGGCGTATCCTTTGCCTGCGAATAAAGGTTTTCCTTTTTTCCAAAGACTAACGTGAACGTGCATTCCGCTTCCGTTATCGCCTTCGATAGGCTTCGGCATATATGTAGCCGATTTATTCTGCTGTTTAGCGGTATTTTTGACCACATATTTAAACATTAATAATTGATCCGCCGCTTTTAAAAGAGGCTGGTATTTAAGATCAATTTCGCACTGCCCGCCGCTGGCAACTTCGTGATGCTGAGCTTCAACTTCAATTCCCAAACTCTGCAAATTAAGAACCATTTCGTTCCTTAAATCGTTCAGCGAATCGGTTGGAGGCACGGGAAAATATCCTTCTTTGTAACGCGGTTTGTAACCTAAATTCGGGTTCTCCTCGCGCCCGCTGTTCCATCTTCCCTCAACGGAATCGACAAAATAAAAAGAGCTGTTCGGAGCGGAATCGAAACGAACGTCGTCGAAAATAAAAAACTCCGCTTCCGGACCGAAATATGCCGTATCGGCTAATCCGGTAGATTTAAGATACGCCAGAGCTTTTTGCGCAATACTGCGCGGACATCGGGAATATTTTTCCTTCGTCGCGGGTTCGTGTACGTCGCAGATAAAACTGACGGTGGGCGCTTCAATAAATTCATCCAAAAATAATGAATTGGGATCCGGAATTATCAGCATGTCGCTTTCATTTATTTTTTTCCATCCGCGTATCGAAGATCCGTCGAATCCGAAGCCTTCTTTAAATGAATCTGCGGAAAATTGGGATACCGGGACGGTAAAATGCTGCCACTGTCCGGGGAAATCCATGAATTTCAAATCTACAAATTCGATCTTATTCTTTTTGATAAAGTTTAAAGCTTTATCTACAGAAGAAAGAGCTTTTGCCATTATTTGTTACTCCTTTATTTTAATTTTAGTTGATTCTTTTATTGTCGATAAAACAAAACTCGTTATTGTTCTTACTACTCCGGGCCAAGACTGAATTTTACTCAACAATTTCTCTAAGTCCGCGGTGTTTTTTACTATTGCTTTTAAAATGTGCGAACCCTCTCCGAGTACCGCGTGACATTCGAGAATTTCGGGTGAATTTTTTACATGCTCGTACAATTTTTTATAATTTTTAGACGACTCCATAACAACGGTAATAAAAGCCATAATATCGTAACCGAATGCGTGCTTGGAGACTTTCGTGAAATACCCTTGAATTACTCCCGCCGTTTCCAATTTCTTTAATCTTTCGGATAACGAGGGAATTGACAAGCCGATTTGCTCGGCAATATAATTCCTTTTTGCCCTTCCGTTTTCCTGGAGTATATTTAAAATTTTAATGTCTAAAGCATCAAGCATAAGAAGCCTTAATATTTAAAGAATTATTTTAAAAAACATTCAAATTATAAGGCAAGAGAAAGATAAAAGCAAATATTTTGCGGATTTTTATTCCCGTAACTTAAAAATATGCAGAAATAGTGTATAAATATTTTATCGGAGAAGGGATTATTTTTTAATTCCATAAGGAGTAAAAGCCAATGAAGCGCTTTTGACCGAGTCGAAAAGTATTAAATTCTTTTCCGGTCGCGACTGAAGTTTGTGGAACAGATGATATTGAACTGCTATGTTATTTAAAGATTTAATCCGAACTCCGTTTAGTTCAAATCTAAATTGAATATCCGTATCCTCGCCAATGGAAGGAGCTTCGTACCGCTCGTCAAAACCGTTAATTGCGAGCATATCTTTTTTGTGAACCGAAAAATTACAGCCGAGCAGTCCCCGGCTTTTGCCGTTGAAAAATTTCCGCAAATAAGGCGATGTGAAATAAAATCCCTTTTCAACGTCAAATGATTTTCCGAAAATACCGTCGAATAATAATTCAAGAAAATGCTTTTCAAACCATTGGGATTTGATTTTTTTTGCCGTGAGCATATCCGTAATTTTTGCGGAAAGATTCACTCTTCTGCCCGTTAAACAAACGCCGGATTCAGCCTCACGCAAATGCTCTTCCACAAATTTACTGTGAGGAACGCAGTCGCCGTCAATGAAAATTAAATAATCCGCGCCGGAAGCGGAGATGGATTTATTGAGAATTCTATTTTTTCTAAATCCCTTGTCTTCGTGCCAAATATGCGTTGATCGAAATTCCGATTCGTGCAAAAGTTTATCCGCGGCAAGAACGCTTTTTTCGCCGGAACCGTCGTCGGAAAGAATAATTTCAAAATCTTTTTCGGACTGGCACGATAAACCGGCAAGAACCAGTTCAAGATATCTGATGTTGTTGTAAAACGAAATAATGATTGAGGCTCTATGCATAATGAAAAAGCCCCGCGGAAAGCGGGGCTGATAAAATTAATTTGCGATTACTTGCGTTACTTTTTCTGCCGCATCTTTTAAAGTTTTAGCGACTTCAAATTTCAATCCGCTTTTTTTCAACAATTCGCGAGCTTCAACTGCGTTTGTGCCGTCGAGGCGGACTATAACCGGGAGATCGACTTTCACCTCTTTAACCGCGTCAATCACTCCTTGAGCCACTCTGTCGCAGCGAACGATTCCGCCGAAAATATTAATCAGAATCGCTTTTACATTCGGATCGGATAGAATAATTTTGAATCCGTTGGCGACGGTTTCTTTATTTGCGCTGCCGCCCACATCCAAAAAGTTTGCGGGTTCTCCGCCGGCTAATTTTATAATATCCATTGTAGCCATAGCTAATCCGGCTCCGTTTACCATGCAGCCTACGTTTCCGTCGAGTTTAATATAATTCAGATTGAATTTAGACGCTTCAATTTCGAGAGCTTCTTCTTCTCCGAGATCGCGGAATTTAACAATATCGGGATGACGATATAACGCGTTATCGTCAAAATTCATTTTAGCGTCGAGAGCTACAATATGATCGTCGTTTGTGATAACGAGAGGATTTATTTCAACAAGCGAAGCGTCGGTATCTTCATAAGTTTTGTACAATTTCATAATGAATTTAACAAAATCTTTGAACGCGGTTCCGCTCAATCCTAAACCGAAAGCAAGTTCTCTTGCTTGATAAGCCTGAAGTCCCAGTCCTGTTTCAACCCAAACTTTCATAATTTTATCCGGAGTTTCGGCGGCGACTTTTTCAATTTCCACTCCGCCTTCGGTGGAAGCCATAATCACATTTTTCGACGCCGCTCTGTCCATGAGTATCCCGAGATAAAGCTCTTTTTGATAATCCAATCCTTCAGTGATAAATAAAGTTTTAACTTTTTTTCCTTCCGGTCCGGTTTGATGCGTAACTAAAATATTGCCGAGCATTTTTTCGGCGTATTTTTTCGCTTTCTTTTCAGACGTTGTAAATTTAACTCCTCCTTCAAGAACCACTTTATT
>CAYNUJ010000062.1:11171-12665 GCA_964400095.1 uncultured Melioribacteraceae bacterium | reverse complement strand
TAAAACAAATTTATTAAGAAAATAGGTTTTATTGAAATTATATTTTTATTGTTAATTACATCAGCTCCGTAGGAACAAAACTATCGCAACAAACTGATCCTTTAGCTCCGTAGGAGCGACACTATGAGTAACCACGAACTAAGATTGAGCTAGCTCCGTAGGAGCGATACACCGTAAAACTAACCTATACCCTGCCAAAGCTCCGTAGGAGCGAAATTATGGTATAAGGCAAACCCCAAAAGCCCACCCAGCTCCATAGGAGCGACATTACCTATTTCAATTTATCCAAATTTTCCATATAATTACATTGTGTCAAATAATTAGGAGGCAGTAAAAAATGGCAAATACTTACACGCAAATTAATCTTCATCTTGTTTTTGCCGTTAAAGGAAGAGAAAATTTACTCAAAGATTCATTTCGTGAAAACCTGTTTAAATATATTCACGGGATACTAAATGGAACCGAACAATACTCATTAGCCGTAAACGGATATTTGGACCATGTACATGCGTTTTTTGAAGTAAACCCTAAATATTCAATCTCTGATATTGCCGGTATTGTAAAAGCGAATTCATCGAAATGGATAAATGAGAACAAATTTGTCCGCGGAAAATTTCATTGGCAAAACGGATACGGAGCTTTTTCATATTCAAGATCGCAGCGGAACAGAGTCATAAAATATATTATGAGACAAGAAGAACATCATAGAATGAAGGCTTTCAAGGAGGAGTATCTACTCTTATTGGAGAAATTTCAAATCAAGTATGACGCCAAATATCTTTTCCAGTGGATTGATTTATAACTATGGCGTCTCGCTGAGTAAGTAATACTGCCGCTCCTAAGGAACTTATCAGATTAAAAAGGAATAGTAAAACTGCACAAACCAAATAGGTATGAAAGTTAGGCGAAAAAGAAAGAAGCTCAAATCCATTCTCCACATAAGAGCGAATCTAAAGAAAACACAATTGAAACCGAACACATCAGCTCTATAGGAGCGATAGTATCGCAAAGCTTAACCCATTTCCCCCAAGCTCCGTAGGAGCGATACTATGGTACCAAGAATTAAAATGCAAACAAGCTACCCGGATACATCGTAAAGCAAACCCATTGCCTGCCCAAGCTCCGTAGGAGCGAAATTATGGTCAGGGAACCCCAAAGCCCATTAGCTCCGTAGGAGCGACATTACTTTTCTTCCGCGTTATGGTCTTCAAATAATTCGTCGCTCAATCCGGTATTTATTTTATAGTTTGTATAACGTACCGTTACCGAGCCGACCATAGGACCGGAAAATTTTCTGCGATTTCTCTTTTTGCGACCGCTTCCCATCTCTCCGGTCATTGAGTTCGGAAGAGGAACATTTGAAATATTAAACGACAATATCACGCTATCCGGAAGCCCGAATTCTTTCTGTCTGCCGTAAAATAAATTCACGGAAAAAGTACCCCGCTTTTTTGTTGTCGTTTCAACCTTTGTTATCACGTTAATTTTACTGTC
>CAYNUJ010000062.1:0-11071 GCA_964400095.1 uncultured Melioribacteraceae bacterium | reverse complement strand
AAAGCGATGGCGTATAAACCGATAGTGTGCATGAGTAAAATTAAAATCGATTTAATGATTTCACTCGTCGCCACGGGATCGTCGAAAAAGTCGCGCCAAACATCCATATAATTTGTGAATAAATAAGGCTTAATAACTTCCAGCGCCGAGACCGGAATGGCGGACAAAATTAAGAATATAATAATTACAGCCATCGATGCCACAATCGGTCCAATAGCGTTTTCCACGAGAGCGGAGAACAGAAACGAAAGAGCTAACACGGCGCTCATGCTTACCGATGCGGCTCCGTACGCCAAAAAGAACCGCCATAATATATCGTTGGAAGCAAGTATCAGAATCTTAGATTTAATAACAATCAGTTCGCCTGTGCCGAATAGCGTTATGCTCACAATTAAACTGACAAAAGCCAACCAGACAAGCAGAAGAAAAGTATAAATTAATCCCGCAATAAATTTAGAAGTAACAACTTGAAACCTGGATACCGGTCGCGTAAGAAGCATTCTGTATGTACCCATCGTAGCTTCGCCGGCGAGTAAATCTCCGCCTACGAGCACAATAAGAAATGGTACGTGAATAAGCAATGCCTGCAGAATAAAATACCCGATGAGGTATCCGTTCAGTAAATTACCGGACATAAAAAAGGAGTTCTGCAGATTTTGCGTGAAAAAATTAATATAGTTATCCCCCTCATAATACATTGCGATTTGCACAATAGGAGTTAAAAGACCGATAGCGATGAAGCCAATATAAGTTCTCCACTTTTTAAATATTTTCGTCAATTCGATGGAAATTAAATTTTTCATTCGCTAACGCCCTCGGTAATTTTCAGAAAATATTCCTCGAGCGAACGCGTCGGAACAAACGCTCTGACCGTAATGCCTTTCAGAACTAAGTATTTGTTTAATTTCGGAACGTCTTCTTCATTCAAACTGAAAAACAGAATATTTCTGTCGGATGATTTAAGCATATCTTTCCATTGAGAATCGTTTACCGCGCTGATGGCTTCATCCGGTTCGTCAACTTCAACTTTCACCTCCATGGAGCCTTTATTCAGCAGTTCGGAAACTTTCCCTTCAACCTGGGCGGCGCCTTTATTAATAATTATCATCCGTGTGGCAATTAATTCCACTTCCCTCAAAATGTGTGAAGAAAGGAAAATGGTTTTTCTTCTATCGCGGCTTAAGTAGAGGATCAAATCTCTAATTTCCTTCATTCCCTGCGGGTCAAGCCCTGTTGTCGGTTCGTCTAAAATAATTAAATCGGGGTCGTGCAGCAAAGCCTGCGCTATCCCCAGCCGCTGTTTCATTCCATGTGAAAATGTTTTCACTTTACTTTGCGCTCTTGCTTTTAACCCCACAAGTTCCAGCATTTCCATTATTTTATTTTTCGAAGCGTCCGCCTCTGATATTTTAGCGAGTATTTCCAGGTTTTTGTAAGCCGTCATATAATTATAAAAATCGGGCTTTTCCACAATAGCTCCTATTCTTTTCAGAATTTGATATCTTTCCCGTTTTAGATCCAAACCGAAAATTTTAATTTTGCCTTTCGATGGTTTAATAAGGGACAACATCATTCGGATAGTTGTAGATTTACCGGCTCCGTTTGGGCCCAAAAATCCGAATACGTCTCCGCGATAAACGTTAAGATCAAGTTTATCCACCGCAGTGAGATTTCCGAATCTTTTCGTCAGTCCGCGGACTTCTATTATTTTTTCCGGTTCGTTCATTTATAATATTCCTTTTCAGATTATGACGTGCAAATATATAAATTGTTTAATAGAAACCTGAATAACTGACACCGACGACGAAATCGGGAGAAGAATCTCAACGTTACTCAAAATCGAGATATTTCGTCCCGCAAAGCGGGACTGCCAATGACCACTTTTAAAAAGTTCGAATATAGGCTAATAACGGCATATTAGAATTTTGAGAAAAGTAGAAATTATAGTAAAGTTACTTTCTTTTTGAATAAAGACAAGCGTCTTTACGGGGGACTCAGAATGACGAGATGGCGCGTTTTTTAAAAGTATGGGTGTTTACTTTGCCTTGACAGCAAATGAAAAGGACTGTCATTCTGAGTCCCGCTCTTGGGGACGAAGAATCTATTAAGTGAAAGGAGGAAGAGATTCTTCACATAGTAGTATCCTTAAAACGGATACTATAAATTCAGAATGACGGGACAAGCTCGCGGTTCTCGCTGCAATTGCTTTCTTCATTCTACGGACTGTGGATGCAGTCAAATTTACAATAGCCTCGAACGTCGGGGACTAGAAAAAATAAAAGAGACGCAACTGCGAAGCTGTTGAACTATCATCCCGTTTTTTCATGAAGTCATAACCCGCTATTCGGAAAAATATTCCGTCGCTTTAACAACTGCATCGTGAAGAACCGGGCGGAATTTAATTATTTTCCTGTTTTTTCTTGTCGGATAAACTCGGTTCGTAAGCAGCACAACAAAAAGTCCGCTCTCTTTATCCGCCCAAACGGACGTGCCGGTAAAGCCCGTATGTCCGAAAGAGTTCATAGAAAAATAATGCCCAGCGGAGGATTTTTCTTTACTTTTTGTATCCCATCCCAATCCGCGGGTACTCTGTTCCGATTGTTTGGTCGTCCAGTTTTCAACCGTTTCAGCCGAGAATAATTGTTTTCCTTTATATTGACCGTGATTCAACAAAGTGAATATCAATTTGGAAATATCTTCCGCTGTAGAAAAAACTCCCGCATGTCCGGCTACTCCGCCCAGCAGATAAGCCGTTTCGTCGTGCACTTTTCCTTGCAGGGTATCCATTCTCCAATAATTATCCACTTCGGTGGGCATACACTGCCCCCATAATTTTTCGGGCGGATTATACATTGTACGCGTCATTTCCAGCGGATCAAAAACATTCGCTTTTAAATATTTATCCAACGATTTGCCCGTAATTTTTTCAATTATTAATTGAAGCGTTATCATACTCAAATCGCTGTAAAGATATTTGGAACCCGGCTCGTTAATTATTTTTGTTCGCATTATGGAATCGATAACTTCTTCTTTGGAATTAAAATATTTATAAAACGGAACGAAAGGAATGAGACCCGCATTATGAAGCAGAAGGTTTCTGACGGTGATGTTTTCTTTTCCGTTGTTTCCGAATTCGGGGAGGTATTCCGCCGCTCTTTTATCTAAATCCAGTTTACCCTTGTCGTATAACTGCATCGCGGCGGAAGTTGTGCCTACAACTTTTGAAACGGAAGCCAAATCGAACAGCGTTTCTGTCGTTACTTTAGGAGACGACTCATCGTAAGTCTGCCGTCCGAAAGCTTTGTGATGCAGTATTCTTCCTTTTCTGCCGACAAGAAGAACCGCGCCGGGGAAGACCGAATCTTCGATAGCGCGTTCCATCAAAGTATCCACGCTCGAAAAATCGTAAAGAGAATCCTCCGAATCGCCGAAATTAGGGGCGTAGGAATTCATATAAATCCCCGTACCGCGCGCGTACTTGGTGTTTGGAATTGTAACCGGCAATTTACCCTGCAAGGAAATTCTGCCAAGCAGAGCGTCCATCGCGGCTTCTTCGCTTACGTTAACGCTGCCGTACGCGCAAAGATAGGTTGAAATTTTGGGAATATCTTTCAGCAGATAAGGGTCCCCGAAACTGACCGCCACAATTCGTTTTCTCATGCGACGCAATTTGTCAATGAATTTGAGATACTTCTCCGGCATCCCAATTTCACCTTTGAAAGAGCGCACACTCATGTAAATAGGCAGAATGACCAAATCGGCTTTTTTAGCCTTGTGGAGCGCTCTGCGGAAATCTCTTTTTCTGCTCCTAAGATGAAGTTTAATTGTTTCGGCGTTTTTTATATTATCCTCTACCAATTCATTGAAATGAAGCGGCTGACGAATACTTTTTCTCTCCGTTAAATCCGTTAAAGCGATGGAAATAATTTTCCGTCTTTTCAAATTAATAGGGATTAATCCTTTTCTATCTTTTACAAGGGTAATTGACTTTTCCGCAATTTCCCTTGCCAAGCGGCGGTATTTGAGTTTATCTTTTTCATCCAGAGCGCCGTTTTCATAAACGAAACGTTTTCCGTTTAAACCAAGCCAGCTTTTAACGCTAAGAATTTTATTCAGAGATTCGTCAATTCTTTTTTCCGAAATCTTTTTTTGGAGAACCGCGTTATAAATTCCCCAAATAGCGGCGGAATCGTTTTCAGGAAAAAGGATCAAATCATTTCCCGCTTCCAAAGCTTTAACGGCGGCTTCGTCCGCTGAATATCTATCCGTAATTGAATGCATATTCATTGCGTCGGTTACAACGAGGCCTCTAAAACGGAGTTCTTTTTTCAAAAGTCCGCCGATTATATTTTTCGAAAACGTTGCAGGCATACCGCTTTCCCACTCAAAGGCGGGCACGTCCAGATGTCCGACCATAACGGATTTAACACCCGCCGAAATCGCCTCTCTGAATGGAACCAAATCGCTCTCCTCAAGCTGCGCAACGGTTAAATTAATCAATGGAATATCATTGTGAGAATCAACGTCGGTAGAACCGTGCCCGGGGAAATGCTTCGCGGTAGAAATCATTCCGCCGTCGTTCATTCCGCGAATAAAAGCCGACGCGTGAACGGCAATATTAAAAGGGTTCTCGGCGAACGAACGGATATTAATTATCGGGTTTCTGTAATCTATACTCACATCAACTAAAGGAGCGTAATTCTGATGCACGCCAATTTTGCGCGAAATTTCCGCCGTGGCTTTTCCGGCTAAATAAGTTAAACGCGGCTCGTCCGCGGCTCCGAAAGCCATATTATAAGGGAATTCAACCGCGCCTTCAAATCTCATCCCCGGTCCGCGTTCAAAATCGGACGAAATCAATAACGGAATTTTTGAATACGCCTGAAGCTCGTTGGTTAATTTAATTTGATTTGAAAGTTCGCCGCTCAGAAATAAAAATCCGCCTACCTTATAATCCTTTACCAATTTTATCATTCTCAGGTATTCGTCCGAACTTTTCGACGTATCGTAAGCATACGCGTATGGAATAACAAGCTGAGCGCATTTTTCAAACAGAGTCATTTCTTCAATATTGCTTTCAACCCAATCCATTTGGTCGGGTGTTAATTCAAATAATCCCGACTCATAGTTTACTTTTTCACCCGGAGTAAAAAACAAAATGGAAAACATTGAAGCGATAAGTAAAAAAAGACCTATTATTTTCATTGCGGTTCACCGTTTTTATCTTTATTAGTTTTCTTGCCGAATTCAGGATCGAGCGGGAGATAATATGCAATAAAAAACGCCGGAATTGTGGCAATCAGAACCCATACAAAGAAATGCCGGTAGCCTATTAACTCCTGCAGCCATCCGCTCAACATTCCGGGGATCATCATTCCGAGAGCCATAAATCCGGTAGCGATGGCAAAATGAGCGGTCTTAAATTCCCCTTCGGAAATATAAATCATATAAAGCATAAACGCGGTAAATCCGAATCCATAACCGAACTGCTCCACCGCTACGCAGGCATTGATAGTCCAAAAGGATTCCGGCTGAACGTAAGAAAGATAAATATAAACGGCGTTGGGTAAATTTATTGCCACAATCATAGACCAAAGCCATTTTTTAAGTCCGTCGCGCGCTGCGAATATTCCGCCAATTATTCCCCCCACTGTAAGAGCTAAAATTCCGACGGTTCCGTAAACTACTCCTACCTCGCCGGTGGTTAATCCGAGTCCGCCGGTTTCTCTGGCATCGAGCAAAAAGGGAGAAGCTAATTTAACAAGTTGAGATTCGCCGAGACGATAGAGCAAAATAAACGCCAGACCGATTCCGATATTTTTTTTCTTGAAAAAGAGCGCGAACGTGGTAAAGAACTCGGTAAAAGCCGAATCGCCTTTATCGCTCCGTACGGATTTGTCGCTCAAAGGATAAGGCAGAATAAATTTATGATAGATAAAAAAGAAGATGAATAAACCGGATAGAATAAAGAAAGTGATTTTCCAGGAAAAGGGTATATCGCCGGATCGCGCGGCAAAAGAAGCGGATGTTTCCTTTTTCAGCTTCGGGTCTAATTGTATTACAGCTATAGCGGGAATATTCCAATTATTTTTATTAAACACGAAACGGTGACCTTGAATTAATTTAATCGATTTATCGCCGCCTTCGCTTCCAAAATTAACTACGATATCCCCGGAAGATTCCGGTTCCTTTGAAAGATAAAAATAGATAAACCCTACGTTTCCCGCAAATTGGCTTTTAATTTTAACCGCCGCTTCCTCGCCGAATAAATCGCGTATAACTTTTTCCAATTTCTGCGTTACATATTTATCCCACCATGAATCGCCGCCGGAAGATTTCCCCGATGCCGCTTCAGCCAGCCTGCTCTCCTTCAGAAATCCATGTTCCTTGTTCCAATTTCCGGCGAAATCAACTAATGAATCGGCTCTCTTTCTATCAATATTTATCGCCGGAAGAGTCAAGCGCTCCGGAAAGGTTTTTACGGAAAGTATTCCTTCTTCGCTTATAATATTTAGACTGTCGGGTTCAATAATTTTTATTTGTTCCGTACCCTGATTTGAGAACACATTGAGTTCCACCGGAGGAAGTCCGGTAACGCTTTCCAAATAACCGGCAAGAATTATCAGCAATCCCTGGCCTGTAATCATAGCCAGACGATAAAAAGTGCTTCTGATACCGACGAAAAAAGCCTGGTCGTGTTCGCTTAGACCCAGCATGTAAAATCCGTCGGCGGCAATATCGTGAGTGGCGGAACTGAAAGCCAAAAGCCAAAAGAACGCCAAAGTATATTGGAAAAAATTTGGAACGGGAATAGTAAACGCTACCCCGGCTAACCCGGCTCCAATTACTAACTGCATTAAAATTATCCAGAGCCTTTTAGTTTTAAGAATATCGACTACCGGACTCCAGAGAGGTTTTATTACCCACGGCAGATAGAGCCAGCTTGTATAAAGAGCTATGTCGGTATTGGAAATTCCGAGACGTTTATACATAATGACCGAAACAGTCATTACAACAATATAAGGAATCCCTTCGGCATAATATAGAGAAGGCACCCACAACCATGGATTTCTTTTACGAATTTTATCTATAATCATTATTAGTCGTCCGTATTTTTAGCGTAAATTTTTCCCATCAGAACCGCTCCAATTTCCGGCGGGTATTCGGGTTCAATTACCGAAACGTTTTTAAGTTCGCTTTCAATTAAATTCCTCAACATTTGGGAATAGATATTATCGGATGTAAGCAGTCCTCCGATGAAACTTAATTCCATTTTATCAACGTTCAGTTTAACCCTCATGGCGGATATGTGATTTAACAACTCTCTGCATTGCGATTGAATAATTTTGACGCACTGAGCGTCGCCTTTCTCGGCGGCTTTCAACACAACCGGAGCCGCGGAAGCGATATCGAAATTTTCTTTATATACTTTGGCTATTAGTTTTTCCGACGAATCGATGCCGGTATTCTCTTTAAGCAAATCGGTAAATATTGAAGATTCCGTTCTTCCGTCGAACGCTTTAGCCGCAAGAGCAAGTCCCAATCTTCCGATAGTATAACCGCTCCCTTCGTCTCCGAGAAATCTTCCGAAGCCGCCAACCCGGCGGACAACGCCCGCGGAGTTTTTGCCGAACATTATTGAACCCGTACCGGCAATAAGAATACTGCCGGGTCTATTGCCGAAGGCTCCCTGCAAAGCTATCCTCGCGTCGCTTACTACTTTCAATTTATCCGTCAGATCCGGTTCGGCGTTCTCATTTGATTTAAGAGCTTTGGTTAATATTTCCCTGTCGGCTTCTCTTCCCGCGCCGGTTGAACCGATTACCGCCGAATTAATATTTTCAATAGAGACGTTTGACTCGGCAATTACTTTTTTAATTAAAGTCCATAACATACCGGCAACGGTTTCTCCTCCTCGTATTAAAAAATTTGAAGGACCGCCGGTAGTTTCGCAAAGCACATTTAATTTCTCATCGGCAAGAACGCATTTGGATTTAGTCGCCCCGCCGTCTATTCCGATGTAATAATTCATAAACTCAATATTATGATAGAATTGGTTTTTAAAATATGAAAATTTATCCGAAGTTTAAATCGTTCTCGGATATAAAACAACCGAGACAAGATGAACGATATATTTTATACGGATATCGTATGTTTGTATGTGCGGTTTAGATATGGACATAGTATGAATGGATGCGCGACTTTCAAATAGACTTGGGATGGATGGATGTGAGGCTTACAACATAGATTGGGATGGATGGACGCGAGATTTCAACATAGTTCGGGATGGATGGATGAACGAAGAACGGAATATGGACTTCGTATGACTGAATGCGAGACTTATATATAAGCTTGGTATGAATGAATAATTGCTGTTTTTTCATACATTCATACCAAATTCCATATTGAAACCGTTCATACAAAGAACGATTTTGGGACAATCATACTGATATCGAGCAATTTTAAAACAAGTCCTTTTTGAACCATATTAGAAATATAAGGATATAAAAGTTCCGGCTTATATTTTCTTATATGTCTTATATGGTTTAAGAAATGCGCGAATTAAAAGAATTGATGATTTATGATCTGCGATTGCTGATAGTAATGAATCCCATTTCTTCATCCATTCATCCTAAGTCAATTTTCAGCTTCGCATCCGCAAAGTGTCTTCATGCATCCATACCAAATCCCATATTTAAAACGCTCATACATTCATACCAATTCTATATTTAGATCTTGCATACATCCATACAAAGAACTCGTCTTAGCGCTACTCATCCGCGCCTGTCCGCCTCTGGAGGGAAAATCATATTCAATCATGAAAATCAGCGTTCCATTTTTTACATTTCCAACTTTACTCAATCATCGCGAAAATAAATATCTGATACGGCTCCATGGTCAATTCGTCGAGATTGTCGTATTCTTTTCCGGTAATTAAATCTCTGGTTCTTGTCCCAAGTTCCAGAAACGCTTTATGTTCGAAGCTTTGAGCCGCTTCGTTATTATTAATAACTATAAGAAGCAATTGATCTCTGTAAATTCTTCTATAAGCTAATATTCCTTTCTTTTCGTCAATCACTTTAAATTCCACATCTCCCAAACTGAGCGCGTAATTCGAGGTTCGAATGTGAATAAGTTTTTTGTACCAGTTAAATAATGTTTCATCGAACTCAACTTTATCGCGGGGGCGTTTTTTGCCGAACGGATGATGAGTTTCGTCTTCGTATTTCAATTCTTTCCAAACCATCGGTTTTCTGTCGTCGGGGTCGTCTCCGCCCCACATTCCGGCTTCTTCGCCGTAGTAAATATGCGGCGCGCCGGGAAGCGTCATCTGCAAAGCAACTATCAGTTTCTGTTTAGCCCGTTCAATTTCATTCGGTTTACGGGGATTCCAATCGTTATCCGGTTTCGGCAAAGCTCCGTGATCGTACGGAATATCCGGATTGACAATCATCGAAGAGAGTCGCTCGGTATCGTGACTGCCGAGCAGGTTCATCATAACGAATAAATTATCCCTGTCGTAGTCGCGGTATTGATTGAATAGCGAATCGACGAATGCATTCGGACCGATTCCCATTTTAAAGTCCGATACAAACCGTTTTACGGCTCTGGTGAATCTGTAATTCATCACTGCGTCGAATTCGTCGCCCTGCAGCCACGGAGCTGCATTGAACATTTTATTTTCCTCCCAATTCTCCCACCAAATTTCGCCCGTAATATAAGCGTCGGGATTAATTTCCTTTACCCAAACTCTGAAATCTTTCCAGAATTTATGATTCACCATCTCAGCCACGTCCAAGCGCCAGCCGTCTATTCCGTCGGAAGGGTCGCCGTCGCCGTTCGGGTCCATCCATCTTTTGATTATTTTATGAATATGTTCCCGAGGACCTTTAACGATGCCGTTCTCATCTTCTCTAAATTCAGGCAGACTTTTAATTCCTACCCAGCCTTCGTAATCGAATTCGTTTTCCGGAGTAGATGGGTCGTCGAATCTCTTTACGGTAAACCAATTTTTGTATTCCGATTTCTCCTGCTTTTCTACAATGTCTTTGAAAGCCCAAAAAAGGACGCCGACGTGATTAAACACACCGTCGATAATTACGCGCATATTTCTTTTATGGGCTTCGTCAAGTAATTTCAGGAAAAGCGAATCCGCCGAAGTCCACTTCCATGTGGAATCTTCCGCGGGATTTTCCAAAGCCCAAATTTTTCTATCCGCATCGGGATTGGGTCCGAAATTATTATCCACGTGCCGGTACATCGAAGCGTCGTATTTGTGCAGAGAATTCGATTCGAAGAGAGGATTGAAATAAATTGCGTTTACTCCGAGATCGGATAGATAATCGAGTTTGTCGATTACGCCCTGCAGATCCCCGCCGTATCGGCGCACTCCGGCGTTCCAGTAAAAATCGCGACCCGTATTTTTCTCCCACGGCTGCAGTTTGTACCAGTCGCTTGTCCACGGGTGAACCTGCCATCCTTCGGGAATAATATAGGGCCAAACTCCTATCATATCCTCCGGCGCCGGGTCGTTGGATTTATCCCCGTTGTTAAAACGCTCGGGGAATATCTGATACCACACCGCGCTTTTTGCCCATTGGGGAACGCGGTTGGTTTGAGTGCCGCTTTGTTCGCAATTTGCAAATGTAAAAAGTATTACGGTCGTTAAAACAATAAACAAGACGTTTTTCATAATTCACTTAGGTTTATTTTTAAAAATATTTTCGAACTTAAATTGCGTTAAATAAGTCAAACAAGTACCGGAAAATAAGGATAATTATAGCACAATTGAAAAGAATTTAGCATATATGAAATAATATTCTTATAATTTCGCTTCAAATTTTGATAATTTATTCATCTGAGTTTTTCATTTTTCGGAGGGGTGGCAGAGTGGTTGAATGCAACGGTCTTGAAAACCGTCGTACCTTCACGGGTACCGGGGGTTCGAATCCCCCCCCCTCCGCGCTATAGTATTTAGAGTTAAATCCTTGTTTTTTACGTCAAGATATTTTGCAAGTTTTGGAATAATGGAATTGCGATAATAACGAATAGGATTCGAAATTCAGCGGTA
>CAYNUJ010000061.1:0-16530 GCA_964400095.1 uncultured Melioribacteraceae bacterium | reverse complement strand
TTTTCAATCGACGGCGGCAGCGGATTGACAAGTTTAACAGCCGCTTTTTCCGGCTCGCCGTGAAACTCGTAATCAATTTGTCCGCGGGAAACCGTTCCGGCTGGAGGAGTTCTCATCCCGAATCCGTCCGCAAATAATGTTGAACGTTCCTGTGCTATTACTTTGGGCTGTTCTGTCATCCAGGAAAAAGGCTGCATGAACATCAATTTATTGAGAGCGACGTATGTGGAGCCTGAAACGATAATTGCCACAACGGCGAGAAGTCCGATAAATTTGGGTTCAAAAATTCTTATTTTTACCGCGGCTTCTTCTTCGTCATAATTGATATCCATTATCTTTATGGCGCCGCACTCATTATAAATAGCTTTAATCTTTTCTTCGTCAAAAAGCGGGTCTTCAACCTGAATAAGCACGCCATATTTATCGCTTGATATAGAGCGCATATACTCTGTATCATGAATCGGATGACTATTATTAGGAAACTTAAAAATTACAAACAACAAAGTTACAACAGTCGCTATAGACGCCGATAAAACGGTTATCTCAAACGTAACCGGAATATACGCGGGATAAGCGAAAAACGGTTTCCCTCCAATAACCAGCGGATAATCGACTGTAATAGTCCAAGCCATAAATAACAAAGCGGAAATAGCTCCGGCTAATCCGAAAACGAGCGCAACGTAGCCTAACTTAGAGGGACTGAGTTTCATCGCGCTATCCATTCCATGCACGGGATAAGGCGTATTCACGTCATATTTCGTAAATCCCGAATCGCTTACTTTTTTAGCGGCATGGATGATATCGTCCGGAGAATCAAAAAGAGCCGCGAGTGCGTATAAAACTTTATTTTCCATTATTATTCTTCCTCATGATGAGATGGTTGAGACCCATCGACTACTGACTTAACCTCTGCAATTGATACTACAGGCAAGGATTTACTGAATAGCAGAATCCACGTAAAGAAGAATCCGAAACTTCCGACTAAAATTCCGATATCGACCATAGTCGGTTTGTAATATGCCCAGCTCGAAGGCAGATAATCTCTCGATAGAGAAGAAACGGTAATTACAAATCTTTCAAACCACATTCCAACATTAACAAGTACCGCTATTATGAACATAGCAGGAATGGCTCTTCTAATTTTTTTGATCCAAAACAATTGCGGGAAGATAACATTACAGCTTACCATTATCCAATAAGCCCAGGCATAAGGTCCAAACGCTCTATTTATAAATGTAAAAGATTCCGCTTGTACCCCGCTGTACCAAGATGTGAAAAATTCCATCGCATACGCGTATCCGACAATGGAACCGGTAAGCACAATAATTTTATTCATTTTTTCGAGAGTATCAACGGTAATTATATGCTCGTAATTGAAAATTTTTCTTATAAAAATCAGAACGTTCTGCACCATCGCAAATCCGCTAAAAACGGCTCCGGCTACAAAGTAAGGAGGGAATATTGTTGCGTGCCACCCTGGAAGGATAGCCACGGCAAAATCGAAACTCACAATTGTATGAACCGAAAGCACTAACGGAGTGGCAAAACCTGCAAGCACAAGATATACCATTTCGTAATGCTGCCAGTGCCTGTTTGAATGCCGCCATCCCAAACTGAAAATAGAGTAAATTGTTTTTTTGATTTTCCCTTTGGTTCTATCTCTTAAAGTGGCAAAATCGGGAATTAAACCGACATACCAGAAAATAAAAGATACGGTAAAATAAGTAGATACGGCAAAAACATCCCAAAGCAGCGGTGAGTTGAAATCAACCCATAATCCGTGCTGATTAGGATACGGAATAAGATAGCCCGCCAGCCATGGTCGTCCGACGTGAATAAGCGGGAATATACCGGCGGTCATCACAGCAAAAATTGTCATTCCTTCTGCGAAACGCGCTATTCCGTTTCTCCATTTTTGCCGGAATAAAAACAAAATAGCCGATATTAAAGTTCCGGCGTGACCAATGCCTACCCAGAACACAAAATTAACAATCGGGAATCCCCATCCGACCGGATTATTATTTCCCCACATGCCGGTACCGTAATAGAAAGACAACCCGAGCGAAACAACTCCTATCATAAGCATAGTAAGCGTTACGGCTAACGCTATATAATATTTTTTTTCCGGTTTGGTTTCTAACGGTTTAGCAATCGCGTCGTCAAGCGAGCGAAGCGATGGTTTTCCATTTATTACAGATAATTCTTTTGAATAGTCCACTGTAGTAGTCGTCACTACGCTTCCTCCGAACGTGTATTTCTAAGTTTAGCTAAGTATGTTACGTTTGGTCTTACATTTAATTCATGAAGCACATGATAACCTAAGTTATGCTCTCTTCTTTCTGCAATCTTAGTCGATTTTTTATTGTAGTTTCCAAATTCAATTGCCTGCGAGGGACAAGCCTGCTGACAAGCGGTAATTACTCCGTCGCCAATAAACTTTTTGCCTTCGGCAGTCGCTTCCGAACGCGCATCCATTATTCTCTGAATACAAAATGAGCATTTTTCCATTACGCCGCGCGAACGAACGGTAACTTCGGGATTATGCCCTAAAGAAGTTAAATCATTTTCATAATACGAATCCGCAAAGTGATCTCTGTAATTGAAGAAATTAAATCTTCTTACTTTATAAGGACAGTTATTAGAACAATACCTGGTTCCGACACATCTATTATAAACCATCTGGTTCAGTCCGTCGGGGCTGTGATTGGTGGCGTTAACCGGGCAAACATTTTCGCATGGGGCGGAATCGCACTGCTGGCAAAGCATAGGCTGATTACTGACAATCGGTTCTTCAGGAGTTCCGGAATAATATCTGTCGATTCGCAGCCACTGCATTTCCCTTCCGACTGCAACCTGCTCTTTACCCACAACCGGAACGTTGTTTTCCACGTTGCACGAACTCACGCAAACTGCGCAGGCAATACATTTATTCAGGTCAATTGCCATTCCCCACTTTACTTCGTTGTATTTGAAAGTACGAGTAATGCTGGGCAAATCTTCGTGCGGTCTCTGTTCAATAAATTTAGGCTCTTTCTTATATTCATCAACTGAGTTTTCAATTATAATTTCTCTTATCAGATGAAAATCTTTTACGAAATCATCGTCCAGCGCATGATGCTCTTGAGTGGAGACCAATTTATAAGTTTCGCCGGTTTTATAAACCGATACAGAATTATCCATCCAATATGTATCTGCATTTGTAAAATTCATCATTAAGTTGGCGTTGAAACCGGCGTCTTTTCCAATATCCCCAATTACTTTTCTGCCATAGCCGAGTTCGACCACAAAAGTATCTTCCGCTGTGCCCGGCTGAATCATAACGGGTAATTTCACCGAATTTGAACCGCTGCTGATTTCAATTACAGAATCATTTTCGACATTTAATTTTTTAGCTGTCGCTGGGGCAACGGCGGCAAAATTGTCCCAAGTTACTTTGGTTATCGGATGCGGAAGTTCCTGCAGCCAGCCGTTATTGGCAAATCTTCCGTCGCCAATAAAGTAACTCGGCTGAAGAGAAATTACCGAGCCGGAAACATCCGAAGGTTTCGGCAGCCGCGCGGAAATTTCATCATCAATGGATACGGATACGGCTTTTTTATCCGGCAGTTCAAAAACTCCGTCGTGTAAAACAGAATACCAGAATTTATCAAAAGCAACTGCGGCGCCGGCTTTAGGATAAACTTCAGATTTATAATAATTCAGTAAATAGGAATGGTAATCTTCGCTCGAACCCGTTAATGCCAGCAGCGTCTCCTCTTTCTGCTTTGTGTCGAAAATAGGGTTGATAACCGGCTGCATTAAACTATGGAGACCGCCGCGGGTTGAGAATACTCCCCAGCTTTCAAGTGTATGATTTGAAGCGAGAACATAATCGCAGACGTCGGCTGTATCGTTCATACTTTCAACCATAGAAACCTTTAGTGGAACATTACTGAGGGCGTCGCTGAAATTGTTTACCGAACTTAAATGAAATACCGGATCGGTATCGAAATTAATAAAAGCGCCGACTTTGCCCGAAGCCATTTCGTCAGCTAACCGAACTAATTGGTTGATGGATGAAACAGGTTTTGTTGTTTTATAATTTTCAAAATCATATAATCCGCAATTATTGAGAGCCGAATTTATTAAATTCACAAGAACAAGCGAATTAACGGAAAGAGTAGAACCTCCCGTTAAAAGAGCTTTTTCCCGGTTTTCCAAAAGATCGGAAACAAGATAAGTTACTTTCCGCTTGTCAATTCCGTATTTATCCGCAATCCCCTCTAAAGAGGCTCCGGGAGCCTTGGAAGTTCCGCCTAATTTCGAGACGATTTCGTTGTACAAACCGAGTAGAAATTCGTAATGCGCGTCCGGTCTTAGCCTGATTCTATAATCGGCATTCGAGCCGGTTAACGACATTCCGCCTTCCAGAACGTAAAGTCTGCTGAAATTATCTAAATCGTCAACATTCCTTCCGGTTACATATTTACGTATATTTTCAATGGAATCTTCGCTTCTGCCGAGGAAATCGTTTTCAATAGAAAATATGATCTTCGCTTCGTCAAATTTTATCGACGGAAGTATTTCGGTTCCGAATACAAGTCTATTTGCTTCAATCTGATTATTTGAATTGAACAATTCGTAACTGTAAAATTCAGCGGTCGGGTAAACGGACTTGAATTTTTTCATTAAAGTATCAAACACCGGCGAGGAGTTCTGCCTTCCGATAAAAACAATTTTCTTCCCCGATTCCGCGATACTCTTCAATTCATTCTTCAAATTAATAATCGCCGCAGACCATTCGATTTTTCTCTTTTTGAAAGTGGGATATTTTAATCTCACCGGATCGTACAGATTCATCAAGTTGGCGTGACCGGATGAACAAATTTTACCTTTATTTACCGGATGATCGGGATTACCGTCAATTTTGATAGGTCTTCCTTCCCTGGTTTTAACCAAAATTCCGCAATGCTGAGAACATGCGTCGCATGTAGATGAATAATAATTGGCTTTTCCAGGAAGAATGTTTTCGGGTCTTTTATTGTAAGGAATTATTTCGCCCTTATCTCTATAATCGCTGCAGGCGGTGGCGGTTAAAGCCGCGGAAGCGGAAAGGAGGGCTAAAAATCTCCTGCGGGAAATTCCGTCCATTTCCGAAAGATTGAACTCTTCGGTCACACCGTCTTTAAATTCTTGCTTTTTCGATTCTTTAAATTCATGATCATCATTGTAATCATTCAAACTTTTCCAAAATTTCCTTTTATACACAGGTTTTTTGTTCTCCATAAAAATCCTATTTATTTCTTTTAACAGCTAAAGGATTGACTTTTATTTTCTCTTTTAACAATATTTTGTTTTGATTAGCAAGCAATTTGAACCCCGGGCTGCCGAATATCGATAAACCTAAAAACCCAAGTCCAACGCTTGAAAAAAATTTTCTTCTATTCCAAAGTTTGTTTTTCATTGCTCACCTATTTACCTATGACACGACCAGCAATTTTCCGGTCCGTTTTTAATATTTTTCAAATACGGCAATTGCGCCTGCGCGTTCCTATGACACTCCAAACAAGAATTCATAGTGAAACTTCTTACCTGTTTGATTTTCTCCATTTGCGCCACATCGCCGTGACAGCTTTCACACTTTATACCCTTATTTACATGAACGCTGTGATTAAAATAAGCGTACTCAGGCACTTTATGAACTCTCTTCCAGGGTAAAATTTTGTTTTCTTCGTAATATTTTGTCAATTTAATAATTTCAGGTTTGTCTTTTCGGGCAACGGTATGACAGTTCATACAAATATTAACCGAAGGCACTAAAGCGTGGCGTTCTTTAGTAACGCCTGTGTGGCAATACTGACAGTCAATTTTCATACTGCCCGCGTGAAGTTTATGGCTGAATTTAATCGGCTGCTCGGGCGAGTAACCAACGCTGTCTCTTTCCGCGCGGGAAAGATAAAATGTAAGAACAAAAGATATTACGGCGACAAATACAACAAGCGGAATCCTAACTTTCAGTGTGTAGTCCAAAAGACGCTTCTTCATTTCTACCTTTTTAAATTACTGTTAAATTTTAAATTGATGTTAAATCTTACAATGATAAAATACAAAAAAAATACTACTATTATTTATTTAGTTAACGGACAATGAGTATTATTTTTCAATATAAGAGGCAAAAATAAGAAATCTAAATAAAAATTCAAAGTAATAGTTTTTGTTAAATAAATAAAATTTCCGTGTGACTAATTCTTTCTGTCAACAACAAAGTCAACAAGAGATTCAAGCGCAGACAAACTTTCGGTGTTATCGAATAATTTCAACAAATCTTTAGCTTTGGATGAATAATCAGCGGCGCTATTAAGAGCAAAATCTATACCGCCATGATTTTTTACAAATTCGATCACTTTGGATACATTCTCTTTTTCTTTACCTTTTTTAATTAACTTTATTATTTTCTTCCTTTCGTTTTCATCAACCGAATTTAAAGAATAGATTAATGGCAAGGTAATTTTTTTCTCTCGAATATCCCCGCCGAGGGGTTTGCCGATAACGGAAGATTTGCCTACAAAATCGAGAATATCGTCTCGAATTTGGAATGCTATTCCGAGCGCTTCTCCAAATTCCGAGAGAGCTTTGATTCTGCGTTCGTCGTCGGTAGCGCTTCTCGCGCCTATTTCGCAGCAGGTGGAAAGAAGCGAAGCGGTTTTATCAGAAATAATTCTAAAATAAGTTTCTTCGTCGATATCGAGTTTACGGGTTTTGTTAATCTGCATTAACTCCCCTTCCGACATCCGTTTAACGGTGCTTGTAATTGTTTTAAGAAAATCGAAATCCTCCGCTTCAACAGCCAGCATTAACCCTCTCGAAAGGAGATAGTCTCCCATTAAAACCGCAATTTTATTTTTCCAAACGGCATTAATCGAAGGGAATCCGCGGCGTTTCGATGCTTCGTCCACCACATCGTCGTGTACAAGCGTAGCCGTGTGAAGCAATTCAACAAGAGTAGCTCCCCTGAATGTACGATCGTTTACACTGCCGGCAACTTTAGCCGAAAGCAAAACAAGAAGCGGACGAATTTTCTTCCCTTTCTGCTTTAGAATATACTTCGCTATCAGATCCACAATTTTTACTTTGGACCTGAGAGCTTCCTTAAACAATGAATTGAATTGATTCAGTTCATCTTTAATTGGTCGGCTTATTTGGGATAATTTATTCCTGTTCAACTTTCTTCTGGGAGAATTTTGAAACTAATATACTTATTTCATACAATAATACCAATGGAATTGCCAAAAGGACCTGCGCTACCGGATCGGTTCCCGGCGTTAAGATAGCCGCTAATATTAAGATGGCGACAATGGAGTGCTTGCGGAATTTACGCATATATTCGGGGGTTAAAATTCCAAGTTTCGAAAGAAGAAAAGATAACATGGGAAGTTCGAAAATCACGCCCGCGCCGAGCATAACGCTTATAATTATTGAAAAATATTCGTTTATCGCGAAATTATTCTCAATCGCTTCGGAGCCGAATTGTCCGGCAAAAGCCAATGTCATCGGAAGCATTATAAAATAAGCAAATACTAACCCGCTTAAAAAACAGAATGTGGAAAAGGCGACAATCAAAGAAATATAGCGACGCTCGCTCGCTCTGAGAGCCGGAGAAATGAATTTCCATAACTGGTAAAATATGTTCGGCAGACTTATAATTCCGCCGAAAATAAGCGCTACTTGGAAATAGAGAAAAAGCTGCCCGAAAGGTCTTAAATTCTGGAGATGGATGCTCGATGTTCTCGCGGGACGTAAAAGAACGGCATCTACCAAAAAATCAATAAATACCCATGCCAAAATCGTACCGATTACTACTCCGATTAAAGCGTAAAGAATTCTCCACCTCAGTTCCTCGAGGTGATCGAGGAAACTCATTTCAGCTTCTTCAGAACCAATCTTCCCGCTCAATTAGCCAATAACCTCAGATTTGATTTGCGGATATAAAGGAAATCTTGAACAAAGTTCATTTACTTCGGATTTAATTTTCTGCAATTCTTCTTCATCGTCATTATTAGAAATAGCTCTGTCAATGAATCCGGCAATAATTTTCATCTCGGCTTCTTTCATTCCGCGCGTTGTCGCCGCGGGAGTTCCCACCCTGATCCCGCTCGTAACAAAAGGAGATTTCCGATCGAAAGGGATCATGTTTTTATTGACGGTAATTCCGGCTAATCCTAAAATTCTCTCGGTTTTCTTTCCGCTAATTTCTTTGTTTGTCAAGTCGATCAGCATCAGATGATTATCCGTCCCGCCGGAAATTACATTGTAGCCAAATTCCATAAGACTATTCGCCAATGTTTTCGCGTTAGAAATCACCTGTTTAGCGTATTCTCCGAACAAAGGGTTAAGCGCTTCGCCGAAAGCGACCGCTTTAGCCATAATTACGTGCATCAGCGGACCGCCTTGAATACCCGGCATAACCATACTGTCAAAAATTTCCGACATCATTTTAAGTCTATCGCCCTTAAAAGTTTTTACTCCCACCGGGTTCTCACGGTCTTTCCCAACGAGAATAATTCCTCCCCTGGGACCTCTTAAAGTTTTATGCGTTGTGGAAGTAACAACGTCGCAGTACGGAAGAGGATTGTTCAGCAAACCTTTCGCTATCAATCCGGCGGGATGCGCCATATCCGTCATAAGCAGAGCGCCGACTTTATCGGCAATAACTCTGAATTTCTCGTAGTCCCAATCCCGCGAATACGCGCTCGCGCCGCATACAATCAATTTCGGCTTTTCTTTAACTGCAATATCTTCAACTAAATTGTAATCGAGTAATTTTGTTTCGGGACTTAATTTATATCCGACCGCTCGATAAATTTGTCCGGAAAAATTAACAAAAGACCCGTGCGTAAGATGCCCGCCATGGTCTAAACTTAAGCCGAGAATTGTATCGCCCGGTTTGAGCAAAGCCATGTAAACCGCCATATTAGCTTGGGAACCACTGTGAGGCTGAACGTTAACATATTCGGCGCCGAACAATTTTTTAAGCCGGTCTCTGGCAACATCCTCCGCCATATCGACATATTCGCAGCCTCCGTAATATCGTTTACCCGGGTAACCTTCGGCATATTTATTTGTAAGAACCGAACCGGCAGCCTGCATTACCGCCGGACTGACAAAATTTTCAGAGGCAATTAACTCTAAATAATCTGTCTGCCTTCCCACTTCCTTTTGAAGAATGCCGTAAATCTCAGCGTCATCTTTTAATTGCTCGTACATACAAACTCCCAAATTTAAGGAACCGTAATTTCCCTATTTATCCAATTGTAGCATTTCCCTTCAATTTTAATTTTATCTCCGGATTTCAGATTGCGGAAGAAATAATCCTCCTGCGTAGGAACGCTTTTACTAAGAGCTTTTGCTCTCTGCGAAGCTTGCAGTTGATACGTTCCTCCCAATGAAGCGGCTTTTTTATATTTATTAACGGCTAATTGATAAACGCATTTATCAATAAAATCGAACCCGCAGTTCCTCGCCGCTTGTTCATATAACTGTCCTTCAATCCAATAAGGATAATCCCAGTTTTTGTCTTTCGATATCGCTTTCAGAAGGTAAGAACGCGAAACCGAAAGCTGTTCCAATTTCTTATAAATAATAGCTAAATTGACATAATTGACCTTATTATCAGGCTCCAGTTCAATTAATTTTTTATACGCATGGATTGATTTATCAGTCTCGGACAATTTATCGTACGCGTGAGCCAATTCTCTCCAATAATTTACAACATCCGGAGATTTTTCAACCAGGTACGCAAGCGGTTCAATTGACTTTTCAAAATGCTTGGTTTTGATGCAGAGCGAAGCGTATTTCCATGCTTTTTCATCATTCTCTTTATCGAGATCCCACGATTTCTTAGTTATCTCAACCAATTCGTCCTGGTTCTCCGCTAACGCTTCAATTCGCGAAATCCATATCGCGTTATCCGGTTCCTGCTCCGATAATGAAGAATATAATTCCAAAGCTTTTAATTTATAGTCGTTATCATCCTCGGCATTACGAGCGTAAATTTTCCCTAATCTATCCTTGTAATAAGTTTCGTTAGCGAATTTTTTCCCTGAATTAAAAGCCGTCTCGTATGCTTCAATAACTTTTTCAACCGGTTCTCCGCGCCAGACTTCAAAAATGTAGGCTCTTTTGACCAAATAATTACCGGCGTTCGCCGAATCATATTTAATCGCTCTATCGTATAAATAAAGGATAGTATCGGCGAGCATTTTTTTATCGTCTTCGGTAATTGCGCCTGAAGTATCGTCGTGTATTGCCCAAATAAGTTTATCCAACTTTTTGTAAGGTTTGAATTGAGGGAAAGCGTCGGGTTTTGTATTCAGCAATTTGAATCCATGATCCATAGTCCAAAGATCGTATTGCTTATTTTTATACGCTTCGAAAAACAAACTCGCTTCAACCATGACATTCACGCTGTCGGTTGTAGTTATTGCTTTAACGCTGTTATTCGCGGTAATCATTCCGCTCATAAACGCCAGCAGGATTGTTATTTCAACTATTTTCTTCACTTTTACACCTTTTGATTATTATTATCTTTTTCTTCGAACAAACCATAATTCTCCGAAACTTAAAGATACGGAAGTTCCAAAAAACTTTTCTTCTAATAATTGATTATCTGTTTTCCCTCTCAAGCCTGCGACAATACTAATATCGATGGAATTTGCCACGCCGATTGGGAATGACAACCCGGCGTGAACCGCAAATTGCTTAACACTTTCGCCAAAAAGCCGATATTGAGTCTGTTCATAACTTAAACCGAATCTGTACATCATCTGTTCCCAAAATGAGGAATATTCGCTATGCTCTCCTATATTCTCTATTCCCGCGCTAAACCTGTAATAAGTGGAAAGATTTGCATCCGATGTTCCGGCAAATGTATAATTACCCCAATTTTGTGTAGTGTAATTTGCAACTATCAAATATTTTTTGTTGAATTTCAGAGACAACCCGACTCCATATTTTAAAGGAATTGACGTATTTGCAACACCATCAACTATTTTGTTCTGTCCCGTGGAAGTTGTGGAAGTAATACTCGTGTCTGTATTCACATTAGCCGGAACGGAAGCATAAAAACCGAAGCGCAGATCGTCAATTTTATCAGAATTCAACAAATCATGCAAGTCGGGTGAAATCATTCCGAAAGTCGCGCCTAACCCGGAAAAACTCTTTCTTCCGGTATAGAGAACATTTGGAAATCTCAATGAGTCCGGCAGTCTTAAACTTGATATATAATCGATCTTACCAAAATAGTATTCCATTTGAGCGCCGAAAGATATACCGAGAAGCAAACGGTAACTCGCTCCGAAATACATTTTACTCAATCCCCCGCTGCCGCTGTATTTATTATTAATAAGCCCGAAATTCGGATCGTTGACTTCCGATTTCAAATCGTATTTCACTCTGCTTACCGGCTGAATGCCGAAAGAAGCCACAAATCCTAAATCGCGGTCTAAAGGAACGGCAACCGAAAAACTCTCGAAAGAAGCATTCGAATAAACGGAAGATTTCGAAGCGTCTTTAATAGATTTACCCATATACTGAGCCGATACCTGAAAACGAGTTAAGTTTATTCCGCTCCAGCTTGCCGGATTGATATCGCTGATGAAATACTTATCAATAGCTCCTATTGTCGAGCCGCCGAGTCCGATTTGTCTCGAAGTTCCGGTTGATAGTATATCCCCCAAGCCCAATCTTGTGTATGTTGAACCTTGAGCGAATAGCGCCATGCCGGGCAAAAATAAGAGCAGTAATTTTATAATGTTTTTCATATTTAATTTTTATCCGTATAATATACTAACAATCTTGGTTTTTTAACTGCGGAACCGGGTCCATATAATACAAGTTTATTAATTGACCGTAACTCATCCGATAATCTAAGGATAAACCCTTGGTTGTCTTTTCCGTTTATCCAATTTTGCAGAGAACTCGTTATATCTCCGCTATAACTATTGCCTGTTTTGCCGAGATAATGAGTTCTAAAACGTGTATTTACTTCTTTAGTTACCGAATCTGACAATGCATTCACCATAATTGAATCGGAAATGATATTTCCGAATCTGGTATTCACGGTATCGATAAAAAATGTAAGTTGCGCTTTATTAATTATTGCGTCTTTCGGAAAAACATTGTGGTCGAAAATATATTTTCCTCTCAGCGTAACATTGCTTTGCAGATAAATCCTATTTGAAATCGAGACGTCGCTCGCGCCTTCCAAAACATGCACATCGCCGGAGGAACTTCCCGATATCGTATCCCTGGTTCCTTCGGGCGTTTCAACAACAACGCGGAGAGCCGGTTCGGCAAATTTCGCTAAATTGGCAAGTCCCTGAAAACCTATCATTTTACTATTTGAATTATCGGGTATTATCACCATACCGTAATTACTCGGATATGTGTCGTCAACTCTTTTTTTCATCCAATTGTAAACAAGCTCTTTTGATATTCCGAAAGAAATAAGCGAGTCGGAATTTTCGCGCGGCGCGGCAATATTAGCGGCATCGTAACCGAGCGCGTTAAGGCTGTCTAAATCAAAATCCGCCGCTAACCAAAAATTCGTTATGTTATGCGCCTCAAAAGTTAAAGCCGAATTAGTGTCGCCAATTGTATAATTTATTGGCAGTTCTACCCAAGAGTCAATCACAGTCAGCGAATCGTTAGTCAGCGGGTTTATAAGCGAATCGGGAATAAAGAGGAAAAATTTAAGCAATGCCGTCGATTTGATATTCTCAAACTTACCTAATAAAATTCTTGTCGATGATCCAAGGTCTATTTTCTGTGAATAATTTACGACTGACTGAGTTAAACTAAGACTATCGGAGTTGAAAACAGCGATGTTGAATTTATCCGCAGGAGGAATTAGGATACCGCCGGCGTCGGAAATTTCTTCCTTACATGCGGTAAAGGCAAACAAAAATAGTAAAAAAACAACAACAAACTTTTTAATCATAAATCCTTCAAATCATTAATTATAAAATCGCAAGCATTTAAAAAATCATAAGCTACAAAGTTGGGTGTTTTCTCCGGACTTTTCAAGTAAAATATTTCATCCTTCGAAATTTTATTAGTAATAATTACAGATTTAACTCCCGCTCTGTTCCCGCATTCAACATCCTTCGGTTGATCTCCGATGAAATACGACGAAGAAAGATCGATATCATATTTCTTCGCAGCGTCAAAAACCATATTAGGAGAAGGTTTTCTGCATTTGGTTTTATCCTCATCGTCAAAATCGGGATGATAAGGGCAAAAGAAAAAATCGTCAATCTTTGCGCCGAAATTTTTTAAAAGCACGTTTATTCTATCATTTACCGCCTTAACTTGTTCCAATGAAATTAATCCTCTGGTTATACCGGATTGATTGGAAATAACAATGATCAAAAACCCGTATTCATTTTTTAATTTCGCAATTCCTTCACCCACGCCGGGATAGAGTTTAACTTGTTCGGGGTCGTTAAGATAGCCTGGATCATAATTTATCGTATCATCCCGATCTAAAAATATCGCACGCTTTGACATCTTAAATTAATTCAGAACCTTTCTATAAAGGTCAACATACTTTTTAGCGGAATTCTGCCAACTGAAGTCCGTTTTCATTCCGTTCTTCATCAGTTTAGTCCATGCAGTTTTATCGCTGTTGAAAATTTTGATAGCCCGTTTTATTTCGGATATCATATCATCGGCATTGTATTCTTTGAATACAAACCCATTGCCTTCGCCTGTTTTCTCTTTAAATCTAACTACTGTATCGGCTAATCCTCCCGTCTGGCGCACTATTGGAATAGCGCCGTAATTCAGACTGTACATTTGATTCAAGCCGCACGGTTCATATTTGGAAGGCATTAAGTACATATCGCTGCCCGCTTCAATGAGATGGGCTAACTGATCGTCAAATCCGAGATAACATGAAAATTTATCCCGATGCTTCATCATCTGTTCTTGGAAAAATTCATGATATTTCCTGTCCCCCGTTCCCAACAGAACAAAATGAGCGTCAAGTTTAAGAAGTTCGCTGAAAGATTTTTTTATCAGATCGAAACCCTTAAAATCATAAAGTCTGCTTATCATACCGATAACAGGTCTATTTTCAGCCAGTTCGAATCCAAATTTTTCAGCCAGGGCTATTTTATTTAATTCCTTATTTTCCAAGCTTTTAATTGTAAACTTCTTAGCAATTTGCTTATCCTTTTCCGGATTCCAAATACGCGTGTCAATTCCGTTGAGAATTCCTCTCAAATCTTTTTCCCTCGAACAGAGAGGTTCGTGAAGACCGAGACTAATTTCATCCGTTTTACAAATTTCTTTAGCATAATTTTCGCTCACGGTACTAACCATATTAGCGTATTGAATACCGACTTTAAGGAAATTAAATTTATTATTATGAAATATTGAACCGTTTTTAAATAATTCTTCCGGCAATCCCGTTTTATTAAAAGATGATTTAGGAAAAACGCCCTGCAAAGCCAGATTATGAATTGTAAATATCGTTTTAATATTTTTAAATTCTTCCCGGTCGCTGTATTTTTCTTTTAAATACGCGGGAATTAAAGCGGTCTGCCAATCGTTGCAGTGAATAATATCGGGAACCCAGCCTAATCTATCGATTAATTCAAAAACGGAACGCGAAAGTAAAATAAATCTTTCATCGTTATCCTTAAAATCCTGTCCGGAAATAGGATCAGAGTAAAGCGAATGACGGCTGCCGAAATATTGGTCGTTATCGAGAAAATACAACTGTACCCGCGCTCGTGTTCCGACTAAAAAGGAAGAACGAAGCGAGAAATCGATTACTTTGCCGGAAACTTCCGTACTTAAGTCTTTTAATCTTACTACTTCATGAATTTTATACTTTCGTTCGTCAATGGCGCCGTACTTCGGCACTAAAATTCTTATCTGATGTCCCATCTCAAATAACGCTTGAGGCAGAGATGAAGAAACATCCGCTAAACCGCCGGTTTTAACAAAAGGAATTACTTCTGATGTAACAAATAAAATTTTCAAATTTTTACTGGATGGCATTTTTTACTTGTCCTTTAATTTTTAATGTTGTAATTTACAAAATTGATGCTTTTATAACAAAGTAAAGAGCATTTCATGCCGGATTAATTACTGATTAGCTCATTTATTTCCAAATATTTCATATGATAACGAATTAATTACCTTTGAAAAATAAATAATTAAAAAATGAAGACATTATTCGCAAATCCGGAAATTATCGTAACAGTCGCCTCGAACGGTTCCAAATGCAAAAAAGGCAGGCGGATGAATGAACTGAACGCCATTGAAAATCATTCTATTTTGGTCGAAGACGGATTAATTATCGACTTAGTAACGAATAATAATTTGAATAAGTTAAAAGCAGATGAAACCATTAGTCTGCAGGGCAAAACCGTTCTGCCCGGGTTGGTTGAGTGCCATACTCATACGGCTTTCGCCGGAAGCAGAGCCGATGAATTCAGGCTTAAACTTTCCGGCGTTGATTACGAAGAAATTGCTTCCAAAGGAAGAGGTATTATTTCTACCGTTAAAGCAGTGCGCAGTTCTTCATTCGAAGAGTTAGTTCAGACCATAAAACCGCGAATAGATTATTTCATAACACAGGGAATCACTTCGCTCGAAATTAAATCGGGGTACGGATTATCTTATTATGATGAGATTAAATTACTGCAAGTGATCAATCATTTAAATAGATTGTACCCAATTGATATAATCCCTACATTCCTCGGCGCTCATACATTCCCGCCGGAATATAGGAACGACCATAATCAGTACATTGAGTTAATCGCCGAGCGGCTGATGCCTTACATAAAAAGTAATAATTTAGCGGTTTTCTGCGATGTATTTTGCGAGGAGACCGCGTTTAATAGAGAGGAGACAAAAGCAATCTTTGATTCAGCGGTTAAGAATGGGCTTAAATTAAAACTTCATACAGACCAATTTCACTCAATCGGCGGTATTGATCTTGCGATTGAATACGGGGCTGTAAGTATTGACCATCTCGAAGTGGTTTCGGAAGAGGAAATAAATAAAATAGCTTTGAGTGAAATTACTCCCGTTCTTTTACCCGGAGTTTCTTTTTTTCTGAATTACGGTTACGCGCCGGCGAGAGACTTGATTGACGGCGGAGCCGCCGTCGCTCTTTCAACCGATTTTAATCCGGGTTCAAGCCATATAGCGAATTTGAATTTCATCATGAGTCTTGCGGCTTTAAAAATGAGAATGACAATCGAAGAAACTATATCGGCGGTCACTCTGAATGCCGCGAATGCGCTTGGTATATCGGATAAAACCGGAAGCGTCGAAGTTGGCAAGTATGCCGACTTTGCCGTGTTCGACACGAACGAATACGCTGATATAGTCTATAACGTCGGGAAGAATATCTGTTCCATGACGGTTAAAAACGGCAAAGTAATTTTTTGTTAAATTATTGGGGGAAATAGAATGTCGAGAAAAATTATCCTTCCGCTTTTACTGCTGATAGCCGTCTCCGTTCAATCTCAGCCG
>CAYNUJ010000060.1:0-16734 GCA_964400095.1 uncultured Melioribacteraceae bacterium | reverse complement strand
GGATGGTTGGATGAATGTTTGCTAAGAGAGTCTCCGTAATCACATTCTCCAAAAAAAATGCGCGTCATCGCGAGCGAAACGGAGCGCAGCGGGGTTTATCCGCCTTTGGAGGGCGATCTGTTACATTATTCACCACACTTGGAATTGCGCAATTGTAAGATTGATTTCTTCCATCTGTCTTCCACGAACGGAGCTAAGATTATCTTATCTGAGTATTATTTTCCTTTGCGTCTCAGCGTCTCAGCGGTAAAGAAAAGAATAGCGCCGCAGATTACAAAACAATTGAATTTATACCGAATGTGAAATTATCTTTACCGCGATAATTAAGCTTCCACGTGAACTCAAGTTTGAACGGAAATAACGGATGCCCGAGGCTGAAACCTGCTTCGTAAAAGGGATGAATGTATTCCGTAAAAACTCTATCATTCATTTCGTTTTTCAGCTCTTGAGAAGAATTAATAGTTACCGCAGATAAATGAACGCCTAATTTAATCTGCGACTTCTTAAGAAGAGGAATGCCCATCCAGCGAAAGAGAGCGTCGTTAAAATTGTGCTCGATAAAAAATGCCGTAAGCCTGTCGCCGTAAATTTCTCCCACGCCGATTGTTCTGAAAGACATATTTTTTCCGCCCGTTCTTATATTGCCGGGAACGGTGGCGAGATATTGAAACGGGGTTATCCCTATTGCGTTATAATTTTCAATTCTAAAACTCATAATCGCAGACCCGAAAGGAGCGATTGCGCCGTCGATAACTGTATGGAATTGAGTGAAGTTAAAATTACTCCCGCCTTCGAATTTACCGAAGGAAACTATTTCCTTTATGCGAAAGAAAGATTTCCCGCCGGTTAAACGCCTGCGGAAATAGCCGTCTTCAAAATATTTACGGAAATCCAATCCCGCGGATAACTTAAAAATCTTGGTTATCCCTTCGTCAATTTCGGTGTTTTGAGGAAATGTTTTGTCTCTTTGGAAAATTGAAAAATCAGTGTTCAAAAATCCGCTTTTGTCCTTATGGCGCAAATAATCAATTCCCACGGATAAAATCGGCAGCAGTGCCGCGGAAACGCCCGCTTCGAATCCTTCCCGGTAAAAGTAATTTCTGAAATCGTATTTGGTAAATAAATTCAGTACGGTTGAAGTGAACTCGTTGTAATAATCAAATTCCTCATAGAGTCTATCCAGTTTGTTAAATACGGAAAAATGCGCCGAGCCGGTTCTGTACGCTCCGAATAAATATTCCGACGAAAAGTTAAACTTTCCCTTCCTATCATTAAATCCGTATCCCGTCTCCGCGAATCCGGAGAAACGCTTTTTAAAAAAATCATCCCAGCGGACTTCCAATTTCAGAGCGTGACCTTCTACTCTATTAAAAGAGTATAATGAAAGGGGACCGGAAAACGTAAAGTGTTTGCTGACGGGAAAGTTGAAAGAGAAGAATGAAAATTTCTCCCAAAGAGTTCTTTCAATTGAATTGAGGCTATCAAGTCTAACGTACGCTTTGGTTTCCTCCAGCGTATTTGGGATGGTTTGAGCGCCGTTCCAGTAAAGCGAATCTTTTTGATCCGCATCGGGCATTACGGTTAAAACAGATAAATCGAAGAACTCGTCGGGGATATCCGGATTTATTTCGTAATCGTAAAAAATGGAATTCACTTCAATTCCGAATAAGGCTAATCCGTAAACGTTCCCTTCGGCTTTTATTCTATAATCAATCGGCATGAAAAGATTACCGTCGTATGGAACAAACTGCTGAGAAATATTTACAGTTGTAAAAATACCGCCGGGATTTGCCGCGCTGTTTAAGTTGGCGTCTATTTTCACAAGACTGAAAATGCTGTCCGCGATGTAAATATTGCCGTAAAAACCGGGATCGGAATCGTCAATTACGTTGAAGTAAATTTTATATACTTTTAATTTGTCGAACGCCAGAGAATCGCTTATGTAATAGTAATAGTAACCCGGCGCGTCTTTGTCAAGCGGGCTCGGCGCTTTTTTTCCGAAAAACTGAATGTCGTCGCCGTAAAAATTCTGAATTAATCTTCCGCCGGTTAGAATATTCATCGTCGAGGATGTGTTAGCCGTCTGCTTCCTTGCTATAATTTTTTCCTTCAGCCTGCCGGGTTTTTTATAATAACCCCGGCTTTCATTTTCAATAATATTTGATATCACAAGCTTTGACGTATCGTTTAGTCCTACAGTAACCGTAACTTTATTATTATCGGCGTCGATGTTATTTTTCGATCTGACGATAGTTTTTGTATAGGCGTTATATATGTAGGAATTCAGCAGCCGGTTTCTTTTGGACTTGTAATCAAGAGCTTTCGCGATTATCTTATCCGCAGGATTTACTCCCGGCGTAACGGTTACCGTGGGAAGTTTGAGAGAAATCCTTTTGAGCTGAAAATCAATAATCATGTCGGCGTTCAGATTAACGTCGGCTGTATCCGATGCAAATCCGATATACGAAGTTATTAAAGTATATTTCCCCTTCGGGAGCCGGATAATATAACGCCCGTCTTTATTAGCCGAAGAACCTTTCATCGTATTCAGCACACGGACGTTGCCGTAGCTTAGCGGCGTTCCATTCTGAGAATCTGTAATTGTTCCTATCAATTCATAAGTCTGCGCATTTAAAACGGAAAACGAAAACAATAGTGTTAAAACAAATATCTTCATCGGCTAAATTACTTTTTTTTCTGCAAGACAATTACCATCGCGTCCGAATCCTCCGATTCGTCCAATGGTTTTGGAGGAATATAATACATACTCCCGAAAACACTGTAAGATTCAAAAGCTTTTGAGAGTTCAATAAGCGCTTTAATTTCCTGGCATAAATACCAGCGGAGAGGAGTAATTGTTTCGGAAAAAAACTCGCCTTCTTTCTCACTTATTTTCATTCTTGTGGTTACGTCCCATACTTGAGTTACGCTGTTGTATTCATCTTCCGGCAGACCGAAAGTAATTTCAACCTTTGTTTTGCCTTTCCGGCTGGTCCAAACATTCGCTTCGTTATCGGGGAAAAAGAACTGCGGATGAGTCGCCTCTATAATGTAAACTCCGCCCGGTTTGAGCGCTCTTGAAACAGCTTTAAAATGAGATATCATTTGTTCGTTCGTAGTTAAATGGGAAATGCTTTCCATTAAGGTTGCCGCCGCGTCAACTTTTTCGGGCGCTTTGAAATCGGACATATCGGCGTGAATAGTATCAATCACAACGCCTTCATTCAGAGCCTCCTCTTCCGCAAACTCAAGCATTTCCTTGGAAAGATCGAGAGCGTAGGATTTCCACCCGCGAGAGGCAAATTCCCTCGCATGGCGGGCTGGACCGCTGCCTAATTCCAAAAACGAAAATTTCTTCCGCCTTCTGTCGGGTTTGGAATAATTAAACAAACACCATTCAATGAAATCGCACTCAACGTCAAAGTCCCTGTCGGAAAAAGCTATATCGTACACCCGCGCGTTGCGGTAAAAATTTATCGATTCCATACATCTCCGGAAATATTTAAAGCCAAAAAATTTTATATATTTAAAACGAAATATAAATTATTAAAAAGAATAAATTCAGGCGGAAATGAAAAAGATAATTATTGCCGGAGGTTCGGGATTGATAGGTCAAAAACTGATTCGAGTTCTTTTGAGCCGCGGATATAAATTAACGATTTTAAGCGGTCGTCCCAAGAGAGCCGTTAAAATATTTGCCGGCAAGTTAAATGTGCGCGGCTGGAATGTAAATCAGCCGTTTGATACGCGGCATACGGATTGGGCGAAAGAAATTGAAGGCGCTTTCGCGGTTGTTAATCTTGCCGGAGAGAATTTAGCCGGAGCGAGATGGACGGCGAATAAAAAGAAAAAGATAATTGACAGCAGGATTAATTCAACCCGATTACTTCAGCGGGCAATAGAAGAAGCTGAAAACAAACCGGAGGTTTACGTCGGAGCCTCCGCCGTAGGGTTCTACGGCAACACAAAAGACGAGCTTGTTGACGAAACATCTCCGCTGGGTTCCGGATTTCTTGCCGAGGTTGTTAAGCAATGGGAAGATGCGCAGGCGGAAATTGATCGATTGAAAATCAGAAGAGTATCAATTCGAACCGGAGTTGCGTTATCGGCGGACGGCGGCGCTCTCGCCAAAATGATAGTGCCGTTTAAGCTTTTTGCAGGAGGACCTCTCGGAAAGGGAAATCAATACTTATCTTGGATTCATATAAACGACATAGCGAATGTATATGCCGAAACGCTTGAGAACGAATCCTATATCGGTGCGATTAATGCCTGCGTTCCCGAAGCCGTTACAATGAACGGTCTTGCAGAGACAATCGGGCGCGTAATGAAACGTCCTTCGGTTTTCAGAGTTCCGGAAGTTATCTTAAAAACCGTTCTCGGGGAAGCGGCTGATATGGTTCTCCATAGCTCCAGGGTTTATCCTTCGGCGCTTATTAAAAATAATTTCGATTTTTCATTTACGGATTTGCAAACCGCTTTGGAGAATCTGCTGAAAAATAATTAACGCATAAATTACTATTTTACTATAATCTATTTTATATTAGCTTCATTGATAATTAACAGTTTAATTACGGGGAAAATGAAATTTACTTTTAAGTCGTTTATTCTGCTTGCCTTTGTATTTGCTTCCGCAATAAACGCACAGCGCACTTTAAAAATCACTTTCGATACGGGGATGAAAAACTCGCCCGTTTCATATTTAACCCGGCATGGAATTGTTTACGCTTCCTCACGCGACTTGGCGTCGGCAATTTCGGGAAATTATTTTTATAATAAAAAAGCCGACAAAGTCGAAATAAAATTTCGCGATTACAAAATTAAACTGACGGCGCGCAATCAATATATAGTGATTACAAAAAAATCCGACGGCGCGCAGAATGTTTTTCAGCTTCCCATTTCTACCAGACTTATCAAAAGGGATGTGTTCGTTCCTCTTCTTTACACGCTTCCCTATTTGGAAATGGCGAGCGGGAAAGAGATCGAGTTCGATAACGGCAGAAAGCATCTCGCGTTCACCGGAAAGCATTATTCCTACGCTCCGCATACCGATCATTCCGGCGGAAAAAAAGCGGTAAGTAAAAACGCAGATTTATCTTCCCCCTACGATATTCAGAATATTTTTATCGACGAAAAATCCAACGGAACGCTTATCCGTTTAACGTCAAAAAGAAGAATTAACAAATTCAGCAGCTCTATAAAAGAAGGGAAACTCTTTCTGTTTTTTTCCGGCATTAAAGTCGCTCCCAATCTGCTGCAAACCGTTAAACCATCCGGACTGGTTAGGAAAATAAGAATGAAAAATGTATCCGGGAATATTCAAATTGAGTTTTCATTAAAAAGCGGATACGAAACTCACGAGTCTTTTGTAGATCCCGAAAACGGGGATATCATAATTACTATTCATAATAAATTACTCGCGAGTGCGAAGGACAATCACATTAACGAATTGGTTGATAAGTGGAAATTCGACGTTATTGTAATTGACGCCGGACACGGCGGTAAAGACGGCGGAGCGATAGGAATTACGGGGGTTAAAGAGAAAAACGTAAATCTCGGAATAGCTTTAAAGTTGGGTAAATTGATTGAGAAAAACATACCCGGAGTTAAAGTTGTTTACACCCGTAAAACGGATAAATTCGTTGAACTTTTCAGACGCGGTAAAATAGCAAATGAAAATAACGGTAAGCTTTTTATTTCCATTCATTGTAATTCTCTTCATAAAAAACCGAGCGGGACAAGCGGTTACGAAATTTATCTACTGCGTCCGGGTAGAACCAAAGAAGCAATTTCGATCGCGGAGTTTGAAAACAGCGTAATACATTTGGAAGACAATCCGGACAGATATCAAAAACTTACCGATGAAAATTTTATTCTCGTAAGTATGGCGCACTCGGCATTTATGAGATATTCGGAGAAATTTTCAGACTTGCTCAATAAACAATATTCAAAATATACGCCTATTAAATCCCGCGGAATAAAGCAAGCCGGATTTTACGTGCTCGTCGGAGCTTCCATGCCAGGCATACTGCTCGAAACGGGATTTCTTTCAAACAGAAAAGATGAAAAATATCTATACAGCAATAAGGGGCAGCAGAATATCGCGAATTCAGTCTATCGCGCGATAAAGGATTACATTAAATACTACAATACAACAATTGACGAAGAAAATTAGAACTTAATTGCATATTTTTCGAGTTCAAATCTTAAAGGATTACATTATATGACTAACGCGCAAAAATGGATTACAGGCTTTTTATTATTGTTTCTGATTTTATTCTTTTTGAACCAATTGACAAAAAAGGAATATGATTCGGATGAAAACGGCTACGCGAGTTCGACTCAAACCGTTGAGAAATCCGGCGAGGAATTGTTTCAGTCTGTCGGCTGTGTAAGCTGTCACGGAAGCGACATGAAAGGCACGCCTTCGGGTCCCGATTTGTACTCGGCAAAGACATATTGGTCGAGAGATAATTTAATTAATTACCTGCGTAATCCGGCTTCTTTCGGGGGCGATAAAAGGTTTGAAGCATACAGAGTAAAATATCCGGGGAAAATGATGCCGGGATTTTCTCAGATTGATGTAAAAGAATTAGGAAAGATTGCCGACTTCATACTCAATCTTAAATAAACTATTTCGGGGAGATGTATTTATTATCTCCCCATTTTAAAATATCTATTCTCACCTTAGCCAAACCGTCTTTAAGCATATCTAATTCTTTCGCGGCGCCGAGGGATAAATCAACTATTCTATCCGGGCGCTGCGGCATTCTGTCATTAATTTTCAGAATTACCGCTCTGCCGTTTTTTAGATTCGTAACTCTCGCCACGGATCCAAGCGGAAAAGTCGGGTGTGCGGCGGAAAGTCCGTTCATATCGTAAATCTCTCCGTTTGCTGTTTTCCGCCCGTGAAACGGTTCCGCGTAATACGAAGCGACCCCGATTTCGGTTTTGAGTATCGTTTCGTTTTCAACGTTGGAGTAAACTGCGGCTGTGTCCGCCTTGCCGGAATTTGAGACCACAGAAGCGTCGCCGCGCGAAGTAAACCTCGGAGAAGCCGCGCAGCCGAAGAATAAAACGGCGAGCGATATGTAAAGAAAAAATTTCATTTTATGTTTTAATATAATCATCCTTTCAATAAAAGAACAAATAACCATTTAACCGAGTTATAACTATATTTACAGAGATTGAAAAATTCTTTTAAATAACGTGAAATTTTTTACAAACCACATAAGACCGGTAATTTTCGCGTCGGGAATTGTCTCGGCGGTTTTATACGCGCTTTTCGCCGCTTTTCAAAGCGGTCGATCAATTGGATTATACATGATAATTTATGCCGCGGTATTCTCAATTATGTATTTTGTCTATTTTATTTTAAAACACGGCGCCGTTGAGGATTTTGTCCCGATTATTTTCACTTTTGCGGTTTTATTCCGGCTAATCCTTTTCTCGGCCGATATTTCTACATCGGGCGACGTTTACCGTTATATATGGGAAGGCAAAGTTGTATTAAGCGGAGGGAATCCGTTTGAATATCCTCCGGATAGCCCAAAATTTAACGCCCTGCGCACCGATAAATTTCCGAAGTTAGTGACTTATCCACAAATGACGACAATCTACCCCGGCGCGGCGCAGGCAATTTTTGCGCTCGGATATATTTTATCGGGCGAATCGCAAATAGGATTAAAGCTGATTTACCTTATCGCCGAAATAATTACCATGCTGGTAATTATTGCGCTGCTTAAGCGTTTCGGAAAGCCGGGGAATCTTGTAATTTTATACGCGTGGCTTCCGCTTCCGGTGATGGAATATTTTATCAATTCTCACTTAGACGCCGCGGGGATTGCGCTCTTTATGGCTTCGCTATTTCTTTTTGTAAAGAATAAATGGAAGTGGAGCGCCGTTTTATTAGCTTTAGCGGTATCGGTAAAATTGTACGCTTTGCTTGCATTTCCGTTTTTATTTAAAAAACTCGGAATCAAAAAAGGAGCCGCTTACGGATTGATACTGGCTCTTGTGTTTTCGTTAACTATGGCTCCTTTTGCCGGAGCGGGAAAAATGCTTTATTCAGCGCTTACAAAATATCTCTCTTCCTGGAGCTTTAACGGAGGGATATATACTTTTTTTAACCAATTCATCCACAACGGATACACGACGCATACGCTTGTATTTATTCTGCTGATAGTTTCTCTATTAATCATATTTGTTTATTTCAAAAAAACTATCCGATCAATTTATCTTGCATGGGCAGCTTATATAGTTTTAGCTCCAACTTTATACCCGTGGTATTTGGGCTGGATAGCCGCGCTGCATCCGCTTATAGGATTTTACTCAATTTCGGCTTTTCTTTTTCTAATTAATTTATCCAACATCACGCCGCTTCAGACCCAATGGAGGGAATTCACATGGGTTCTTTTGGTCGAGTATATTCCGTTTTTCGCGCTATTTATTTTCGATTTATATTTAATGCGGAAAAATGAACTGAAAGAAAAATTATTAGGTAGAGGGGTATAAAGGTATAAGCTGAAAAGATTTCTCCTATCGCTTCGATCGGACGACAGGATTAAATCTTGTCATTCCGAACCGAGCGAGAGCGAGCGTGAGGAATCTTGGGAACAGCTGAAGAATAGAGTGATATTAGTTTCGCGAACAATACAACAGATCGCGTCGCTCCATTTCATTCCGCTCGCGATGACGTGCATTTTTTTTGTTGGGAATGTGATTACGGAGACTCTCTTAGCAAACATTCATGCAACCATCATTTCTTTTAACCGGTTCAATTCTTCAATTTCTAATTTCTAATTGTAATTCTCCCATCCGTGTAAATCCGTTTAATCCGCGTCATCAGTGTTCGATACTTCTCCGCGTCTTAGCTGCTGCGCGGTAAAGAGAGAATCTTTAGCAAAACAGACTGCTCCTCACTTTGTTCGTTGAAGGAATTTCTTCGGCACTTTTCGAGCTTCGAATAACTAACCGAGTTATTCTCTTCCACCCCCTAAATACAATTAGTTTTCAAATCACTTCGATAATTAAAAGCAACCCCCCTTTAATTCCCCCCTTCAATGAAGGGGGGAAAACGCAAAGCAAAGATATAAGAAAAATTTAAGAGGGGGGTTGAAAGTATAGTTAAATTATCTAACTATTCTTTTTTCATTCTTCATTTTGAATTCTCCAATCAGCGTTAATCAGTTCAATCTGCGTCATCAGTGTTCGATACTTCTCCGCGTCTTAGCTGCTGCGCGGTAAAGAGAGAATCTTTAGCAAAACAGACTGCTCCTCACTTTGTTCGTTGAAGGAATTTCTTCGGCACTTTTCGAGCTTCGAATAACTAACCGAGTTATTCTCTTCCACCCCCTAAATACAATTAGTTTTCAAATCACTTCGATAATTAAAAGCAACCCCCCTTTAATTCCCCCCTTCAATGAAGGGGGGAAAACGCAAAGCAAAGATATAAGAAAAATTTAAGAGGGGGGTTGAAAGTATAGTTAAATTATCTAACTATTCTTTTTTCATTCTTCATTTTGAATTCTCCAATCAGCGTTAATCAGTTCAATCTGCGTCATCAGTGTTCGATACTTCTCAGCGTCTTAGCGGATCCGCGGTAAAGAGAGAACCTCGCTTAACCACAGATCACAAAGAAATAAAATGTTCAGAAATAAATTAACTGCTGGATGGACGGATGAGCTGTTTAAAATTGACTTGGGATGAATGGATTGACAAGATTGAATAATTGTCCGATTGGAGAAGAAATAATCGGTAAATCTCAAATCAATAATCTTCAATCGCAAATAGTCATTTTTAATTGTTCTTCTCCAATCAGCGTTAATCAGTTCAATCTGCGTCATCAGCATTCTATCTTCTTCCGCAGTTAAAAGAGAATTCCGTTTTACTTCCCCGGCTTATAAAGATGCGTCGCCTGCCCGAAGAACATTTCGGCGGATTCCATAATTGTCTCAGATAACGTCGGGTGAGCGTGAATAGTAAGCGCAAGGTCTTTAGCGACTGCCGCCATCTCAATTGCCAAAGTTCCTTCGGCAATCATTTCTCCCGCGCCGGGTCCTACAATTCCAACTCCGAGAACTCTGCCGTTATCTTTATCAACAATCAATTTTGTCAGACCGTCGTTTCTATCGAGAGTAACGGCTCTTCCGCTCGCGCCCCAGGGAAATTTCAATATTTCAACGTCCATTTTCTTTTCCTCGGCTTCGGTTTCCGTTAAGCCAGCCCACGCAAGTTCGGGATCGGTAAAAACAACTCCGGGAATAGCGGCGGGTTCAAATGCGACTTTTTCTCCTGCAATAGCCTCAACGGCGACTTTTCCTTCGGCGGAAGCTTTATGAGCGAGCATCGCTCCGCCCACAATATCGCCGATGGCGTAAATATTTTCGTCGGATGTCCGCAGCGTTTCGTCAACAACGACAAAACCCCTATCGCTGATTTCTACGCTTGTGTTTTCAATTCCCAAACCTTTTGTAACCGGTTTTCTGCCGATAGATATCAGAACCTTATCGAATTCCAACTCTGGTTCTTTAATTCCCTCTCCTTCCAAACGCACTTCCACTTTCTCACCGATATCTTTTATCTCGGCAACTTTTGTGTTTAGAAAGATATTCTCGAATCTCGGTTTTAAACTTTTAGCGAGCACATTAACCAAATCCCTGTCGGCGCCGGGGAGTAAGAACGGAAGCATCTCCACAACGGTAATTTTGCTTCCGAGAGCCGCATAAACCGAACCCATTTCGAGTCCGATATAACCTCCGCCGATAACGAGCATTTTTTCCGGCACGTCGTTTAATTCCAGCGCTCCGGTAGAATCGATAATATTCGGCGATGAGGAATCCACGCCCGGAATAACCGCCGGAACCGACCCAGCCGCTACGATAGCTTTATCAAAATTAATCGTTTCGGCTGAACCGTCGGATTTCTCCACTTTAACGCTGCCGGAGTTAACAAACGAAGCGGTTCCCTGAATGTAATTGATTTTTCTCTGACGAACCAGCATTCCAGTACCGCCGGTTAATTTAGCGACGACTTTATTTTTGAAAGCCCTGACGCGCTTGACGTCAATTTCCGGCTCGCCGAAATTTATTCCCCATTTACGCGCTTCTTTTGTTTCGTTCAGCAATTTTGCAATGTGAAGCAAAGCTTTCGACGGAATACATCCGCGGTAAAGGCAAACTCCGCCCGGATTTTTCTCTTTATCAATCAGAGTTACATTCATTCCCATATCGGCTGCAAGGAACGCCGCGGCGTATCCGCCCGGTCCCGCTCCGATAACCGTTAAATTTTTAATTGCCATAATTTCTCCAAAATAAAATCATTTTTTTCATTTATCCCTGCAGACTGAGCAGAAACGGATTTTCCAGAGCGCCGGAAATCCATTTGATAAACTTAGCTCCCGCGGCTCCGTCAATTACTCTATGATCGTACGAAAGGGAAATCGGCAGCATCAGTCGCGCTTCGAACTTCCCGTTTTTATATACCTGCTCAAACGCTCCCCGCGAAATTCCCAATATCGCCACTTCGGGCGAATTAACAATAGGAGAAAAATATGTTCCGCCAATACCGCCCAAATTGCTGATGGAAAAATTACCTCCCTGCATTTCGTCGATGGACAATTTACCCTCTCTGGCTTTCGCCGAAATTTCAGTCAATTCTTTTGATAGCTGAATAATATTTTTCTTATCGACATTTTTGACGACGGGAACGAGCAAGCCTTTCGGCGTATCAACGGCAATCCCGATATTGAAATAATTCTTATAAATCACAGAATTCTTTTCCATATCTACGCTGGCGTTAAACTGCGGAAAGAGTTTCAAAGCCGACGCGGTAATTTTAAGCAGTATTGCCGTAACCGTAAGTTTTCCTCCGGCAGCCTCCGCCAAAGGGGCGTACTGCTTCCGCAGTTTTTCCAATTCAGTTATATCCGCCTTATCGAACTGAGTTACGTGGGGAACGGTTGCCCATGCATACGATAAATGCTGCGCTGTCTTTTTCCGAATATTGCTCATAGGCTGAATATCAATTTCGCCGTATTTCGAAAAGTCCGGCAGAGGCTCAACATTCAATCCCAAAGCCGCGGCTTGAGCGGAACCTTTCCGAAGTTTTTCGTTCAAATTTTTCGCGTAAGCTTTAACGTCGTCTATCGATATTCTTCCGGCTGTACCGGAGCCGCGCACCTTGTGAATATCGACTCCAATCTCTCTGGCGAATCTTCTAACCGAGGGAGATGCGGGAGCGATTTTACCCGGCATTTTCTTTTTGGACAATGCCGGAGTTCTCACGGACTCGGTTTCCGCAGAAGATTTCTCATCTTTAAGCGCTATCAGTTTTAATTCCGATTCGGATTTGGATTCTGCTTTTTCCGCCGCTCCGCTTACATTTTCAAAAACCGCGATTACCTGACCTACTTTAGCTTCGTCGCCGTCTTTTACATTTACGGATTTTACAACGCCTTCAATTTCGGAAGGCACTTCAACCGTAGCTTTGTCGGTTTCAATTTCAATAATCGTCTGATCTTTTTGAATTTTATCCCCGGGTTTTATCTGAACTTTTAATATTACCGCGGATTCAATATTTTCACCGAGTTCGGGGAGTTTGAACTCGAAAATTCCGCCGTCTGTAATTTTTTTATCCGGCGGTTTTTCATCGACAGTTTTAGCGCCGGTTTTTGACGCGGCGGCGGTTTCGGAAATAACTTTTTCAGAGGTTTCTTTTTTCTTTTCGGGAACCGCTTCCCGCGATTCTTCCGCTGCGGTTTCTCCCGAATCGTTATAAGTTAATATTGCGCTTCCGACATCGGCTTGTTCGCCGTCTTTTATTTTCACAGATTCAATAACGCCGTCAAAATCAGACGGAACTTCCACCGTAGCTTTATCCGTTTCCAGCTCAAAAAGAGTTTGATCTTTTTTTACTTTATCTCCCGGCGCCACAAGCATTTTCAAAATCTGTGCGCTTTCAATATTTTCACCTAGTTCGGGTAATTTAAATTCCTTTATCATTACTCACCCATTTTATTATTAAACTTTGTAATAGAAACTTTTGCGAAACTTTTTGTGTCATATTGAGTCCCGCTTTGTGGGACGAAATATCTCGATTTTGAGTAACATCGAGATTCTTCTCCCGACTTTGTCGGGATCAGAATGACAATTCGTCAGTAATTCAAAGGTTTCCAATAATTATTTCCAAGTACGATTTTCTTTTAAAGAGACTTTCCGCCTGCGATAAGTCAAAACCCGAAATTTTTAATCCGGCGTTTTCAACCGCTTTGCGCAGCGTCCCTTCGTTGAATCCGCTCAGCGTGAACGGATACCGGAAAGGAGAGACGGAATCAATTGTTTTTCCGCCGGTTTGAAGAGCCAGGTCGCGCAATTTAGCAAACCCCGAATCTTCATCGGGCGCGCTTATAAAAGCGGCTCCTTCTTCTTTGAGTAAATCTTTAATTTTACGCAAATATTTAACCGGTTCGGAAGAATAAACCAACGGCATATCGGCGTAAATTATATCAAATTTATTCTCTTTAAAATTCAAATTGTCCAAAGAACCTTCGAAAAACGAAACGCCTTCCGCTTTGGCGCCGTTCTGTCTAATGTCCGCTATATCCGCGGCGGAAACATTCCACCCACGCGATAAAGCCTCTTGAACGGCTAATCCTTCTCTGCATCCGGCATCCAGATAATCAATATCTTTTACGCCGGCGAGTTCCACTAATTTGTCGAATCTGTTTTTGATTATGTTCCTTCTTCTTTCCGTATCCTTAGAGTTAAGAGGAAAAAACTTTTCAAAAATTTGATTCCACTCAAAAGGGGTTAAATCAACTTCCGGAATAACGTAATAAAATCCGCAGTTTTTGCATTTAACCGCTCTGTAATCGAGTCGTATAAATTTTTCAATTCCGGGTTCCACAGCCGGAACCCCTAACGTTTTGTAATTCTCATCTCCGCAAATTTCACAGGACATATTTCACCTTAATTATGAGAACATCGGATTCTTTTTGTCTGTTTTAATTCCCAATTCTTTAACCGCTTTTTTAAGCGCATCGGCTTTAACTTTATTTTCGGAATAAAGAGCGAATAACGCCGCGTACGCTATATGATTCGCGTCCACTTCAAAGAAATCCCTCAGCGACTCGCGGGTTTCGCTTCTTCCGAAACCGAACGTTCCGAGACTGTGAAGCGAGCCGGGCAGCCATTTGCCGATAGAATCGGAAAGTATCTGTACATAATCCGAAGCTGCTACAAACACGCCTTTATCATTTTTTGTAACTTCCGCAATGTAGGGCGTTTTCTGTTTTTTTGTCGGATTCATTCTATTCCATCTTTCCGTTTCCAAAGCGTTCGTATGTAATTCCTTATAACTCGTAACGCTCCAAACATCGGCGGAAACATTATAATTCTTTTCAAGAATTTCCTGAGCTTTGATCGCTTCGTTCATTATCGCGCCGCTGCCGAGCAAATGAGCTTTAATTCTCGACGGTTTTTTTGAAGAGCGGTATTTATACATTCCTTTCAAAATTCCGTCCTTTATATTTTTATCTTTCGGCATTTCCGGCTGAATATAATTTTCGTTCATAACGGTAATGTAGTAAAAAAGATTTTCCTGCTTCTCGTACATTCTGCGAATTCCTTCGCGGACAATTACCGCAATTTCAAAAGCGAACGCGGGATCGTACGCTTTTAAGTTTGGAATCGGATACGAAAGCAGATGACTTTGACCGTCCTGATGCTGCAGACCTTCGCCTGCGAGAGTTGTGCGTCCCGCGGTTCCTCCCACTAAAAATCCTTTGCATCGCATATCGGCGGCAGCCCACGCTAAATCGCCTATTCGCTGAAAACCGAACATCGAATAATAGATAAAGAAAGGAATTGTATTAACTCCGTGCGTGGCGTATGCCGTTCCGGCGGCAATAAAAGAGGAAATCGATCCGGCTTCCGTAATGCCTTCTTCCAATATTTGCCCGTCGGCGGCTTCTTTATAATAAAGCAGACTGTCTCTATCGACAGGCTCGTAAAGCTGACCCACATGCGAATAAATTCCAACCTGACGAAAGAGCGCCTCCATTCCGAATGTACGCGCTTCGTCCGGCACAATCGGAACAATCAGTTTTCCCACTTCCTTATCTTTCAATAATTTTGTCAGAAGTCTAACGAACACCATAGTAGTCGAAGCTTCCCGGTCTCCGGTTCCGCTATAGAATTCCTCAAAAATCTCATTGCTCGGAGTTTGAATCGGGTGATTTTTCACAACGCGTTTAGGCACGTACCCGCCGAGTTCTTTTCTGCGGCTTTTCAAATACGTTATTTCCGGAGAATCTTCCGGCGGACGGTAAAAAGGAGCTTCCGCAATTTCCCTGTCGGAAATAGGAATTCCGAACCGGGTTCTGAAATGCATCAGTTCCTCTTCGTTCAATTTTTTCTGCTGATGAGTAATATTTTTACCTTCTCCGGCTTCGCCCATTCCGTAGCCTTTTACAGTCCGCGCCAGTACAACCGTGGGCTGACCTGTATGTTCAACCGCGGCTTTGAATGCTGTGTAAACTTTTTCCGGGTCGTGCCCGCCGCGTTTCATTTTATGAAGCTGCTCGTCGGTAAGGTCTTCGGCTAATTTACGAAGTTCGGGATATTTGCCGAAGAAATGATCGCGAACGTAAGCGCCTTCCTCAACAATATATTTCTGCGATTCTCCGTCAACAATTTCGTTCATTCTTTTTATTAACAAGCCGGATTTGTCTTTTTGGAGTAAATTATCCCATTCGCCGCCCCAGACAATTTTAATAACATTCCACCCGGCTCCTCTGAAAATTGCTTCGAGTTCCTGCATTATGTTGCCGTTGCCGCGAACCGGTCCGTCTAAACGTTGCAAATTACAATTAATTACAAAAATAAGATTGTCGAGTTTTTCGCGTGCTGCGAGTGAAATTGCTCCGAGAGCTTCCGGCTCGTCCGTTTCGCCGTCGCCGAGGAACGCCCAAACTTTTCCGGTTTTATTTTTTAATCCCCGGTCTTCCAGATATCTTGAAAAACGAGCTTGATAAATAGCCTGAATAGGACCGAGTCCCATAGAGACAGTGGGGAATTCCCAAAAATCAGGCATCAGCCAGGGATGAGGATATGATGAAAGTCCGCCGCCGGGAGCTAATTCCCTGCGGAAATTCTGCAACTGTTCTTTAGAAATTCTACCTTCAAGGAACGCCCGGGCGTAAATTCCGGGAGCCGCGTGACCTTGGAAAAATATTATATCTCCCTCGCCGCCGTCGTCTTTACCCTTAAAGAAATGATTAAAAGCTATTTCGTAAAGCGTTGCCGCCGACGCGAATGTTGAAATATGTCCGCCTATTCCGGGTGTCTGCTTGTTGGCTCTTACAACCATCGCCATAGCGTTCCACCTGATAATACTTTTAATTCGCCGTTCAATTTCCCTTCCGCCCGGAAAAGGAGGCTGTTTTTCTTTTGGAATCGTATTTATATAAGGCGTGTTAGCTGTAAACGGAAGGTCAACGCCTTCCTCGTGAGCGTATGTGTCCAATTCGTTCAAAAGCTCCCGCACTTTCTCCGCGCCGCCTGTTTGAAGTACATACTCCAAGGACTCTAACCACTCCTGTAATTCTATTTCATCTAATATGGAATTATTACTTTTTCCGTCTGACATCGTTAAATCCTTTAAATTGTATATGTTGTCCATTTTCAATAAGGAAATTTACAAAATAATACGGAGAAAATGAACGGATAGGCGACA
>CAYNUJ010000059.1:0-16880 GCA_964400095.1 uncultured Melioribacteraceae bacterium | reverse complement strand
ATGATTTCGATTTGCGGATAGGCAAGCAGCAGATAGTTTGGGGCAAAGCCGACGGCGTCTTTATTACCGATATTGTTTCCCCGAAAGATTTGTTCGAATTTTTACTGCCTGAATTCGACGAAATACGCAGAGGCGTAATCGGAGCGAAATTCGATTACTACATTGACAACAGCACAGTCGAATTGGTTTGGCTTCCGGTATTTACTCCCACGGTTTATCCCGACGCTAAATCCGCATGGGCGCCAAAACTACCTGCATTCCCCATTAAACCTGAATTCGATTATTCGAAGCAGACCGTAACGCCGTCGATGGAAAACAGCGAAATATTTGTTAAGTTTTCCTCGTTAACAGAATTGGTTGATTTCGAACTTATGGGCGGTTACATGTGGGACGACGACCCGACAATGTTTACAAATCTCACTTTCAATCCGAGTACGATGACGAAAAAATTAACAATCACTCCCGAACATAAAAGATTAACTTTAGCCGGCGGAAGTTTCAGTACAACGGTGGGACCGTTTGTTTTCCGCGGAGAAGGCGCTTACTATTGGGGAAAATATTTCAATACTATTGACCCCTCAAAAAATAACGGCGTGATTCAAAAAGATTATATGCATTATATGTTCGGCGTTGATTTTACATTGTGGGATATCAATTTCAGTACGCAATTCATACAGCGCAAAATAATGAATTACGAAAACATAATCGCTTCCAACCCTTATTTCAAAGGCGAAAATAACAACATGATGACTTATCTCGCCCGTTATTCAACGTTGAACGAAACATTAACGTTCGAACTGTTTTCTTATTACGATTTCGAATATTCCGGTTCTTTGATTCGTCCCAGAATACTTTACGATTTTTCTGACGCAATTAACTTACAATTCGGCGCAAACATTTTTACCGGCAGCGAAGGATCATTCGGTCAATACGATAAGAACGATATGATTTACGGAAAAGTGATTTACAGTTTCTAAAAAGAATTAATCTACAAATTTGGAGTAACATTATTAATGGTAAAGAAATCAGTTATTAAAACCGGAATATATGTCGGCGCTCTGTTTGCACTTTTCTTTACAGTGCAGTTAATGGGGAAAAATCCCATCGACAGCTTGCGCAGCAGGTCATTGATTGGCTTGAAGATAATGTCGGATTTTAAACAAACCGGAAATAATGTATGGACCGGCGGCGCCTTTTATATGCCCAAGGAAGGCAAAACCGTTTCGCCCGAGTTAACGTTGCTCGATTCGAACAGAATAAACGTGGAAATATCATTTTTTATTTTTTCAAAATCCGTTGTTCTACGACGAGTGAATAAACAAGAATGCCGAATCGGTCTTCGCTTCCGATTCGGTTTCTATTAAAAAACAATCTAAAGAAAAACAATAATGAAAGACGAAACCTCAATCAAAATATCACACGGAATAAATTTTCTTCTGTCCGTTGCCTTTATTTTATCTGTTGTAATTATAGGTTTTGCCAACGCTCAAAGTAGTCCATCATTTATGAATACCAAGGACGAAAAAGAAGAGAAGAATCTCTTTGTGGCGGCAAGCGAAATATTCGCCGCAAACATTCTCGTTTGGTCTTATCACGAATTTTTAACCAAAGAAGGATGGGCGAATATAAGCTTGACGACAATGAAGAACAACTTAAAACTTGGGTTCACCTGGGATTACGACGATTTTACCACAAATCAATTTTTACATCCATATCACGGATCTGCCTATTTTAACGCCGCAAGAACCAACGGTTTTACTTTTTGGGAATCCGCTCCTTTCACTATCGGCGACAGTTTGATGTGGGAATATTTTATGGAAATTGAACGACCGTCGTATAACGATCTTGTAAACACAACTGTGAGCGGAATAATTTTCGGCGAAATAACATACAGGGTTTCCGACTTAATCATCAATGAATCGACTTCCGGTTTCGAAAGATTTTTCAGAGAAACCGCCCTATTTTTTAGCGATCCGATGCGGGGATTTAACCGGCTTTTTAAAGGGAAAGCGTGGAGAAAAAAAGGTGGCGGAAAATCCAAATTCAACCGTGTGGATATAAGGCTGTCGTCGGGAATAAATTCCCTATTCTTTAACAGAAATTTAGAGCATAGCCCATATTACGCTTTGTCCTATTTTTGTGCACAAAACAGGAGTATTACAGATGTATTTTTGTTCTTTGAATTATTGAAGCGAAAGAGAAACTTTCAAAGCTTGATCAACTTCAAGCATTTTAGCTTTATCAAGTGTGCCAAATTTAGTAATCAATCTTTGATCTTTATCAACCGTTCTAATTTGACCACAGTCAACATAGCTCTCCTTAGATAATCCGCCTTCCCCTTTTTTAAGAAGTATCATTATCGGCAGCGGTTTTGTTATTTCTTTTACACTTGAGATTGGCGCAATTATTGTGACCGGACTGAATTTATTTCCAATATCATTTTGAATTATAACAGCCGGTCTGGCTTTGCCAATTTCTTTGCCTATTATTGGGTCTAAATTTACTAAATATACATCTCCTCTGAGAAGTGGATAAACTATTCCGGTTTTTTTATTTTGTGTCTGCATGTTTCCAATCTTCTTGAGATTTTAGATAATAGCTGTAGTTTTCCTGATAGCCAATTTCAAGCTCTTTTTCAATTCTCTCTTTCTCAATTTGGTCAATATAATTTTGCAAAGCATTTCGTGCAATTTCACTGATTGTTAATTTTGTTTGCTTTGAAATTTTATTGACTTTATCTGATAATTCAGAGTTCACAAAAAAACTTAATCGTTCTTTTTTATTTTTTAATTTTATTGAAGGCATAAAAACTCCTTTTTGTAATAATTTTGTCGTAAATATGTGTAATAATTTAAGCATAATCAAGTGCAATATGTAGTGTGTAATGTTGTACGTTTCCGGCATTACCAGCTTTTTCACCCGACCCCCGATGAAAAGAATCGGGGCAGGCGAGTGAAAAGCGACGCCGATATAAATAAAAACCAGAAAACTTTTGTCATTACTCAAAACAGTGAAGCTAAGGTAGTCGTTCAAGACATTAAAATGTATGAGAAAATGCAAGAAACAATGGCAATGCTGAAATTATTAGCAATGACTAATATTCATAGCGATAAAGCTGCAAGTATCAAATCAACTTTTAGAGAATTAAGAAAAGAATCTCAACTACATACATTCAGTCCTTGATGGCAGAAGAAATATTCAAGAAATATTAGCAGAAAGATTAATATGTGAATAAAAATAAATCCGTATTCTACAAAAACGCCACGCCTCTTTGCGCCGTTTAATATTTCGGCGTCATCCGCAACGAATTCCTTTGCATAATTATACTTTAAAATATATTTTGGAGGTAATTCATTAAAATGAAATTACGGAGTTGAGAATGTCTGACAAATTGATTGAATGCGTGCCTAATTTTTCCGAAGGAAAAAACCCCTCTATAATTAAGCAGATTACGGATGAAATTGAGAAAGTTGACGGAGTTAAGTTATTGGATGTTGATCCCGGCTACGATATGAATAGAACGGTAGTTACTTTTATTGGGAATCCGGAAGGAGTGAAAGAAGCCGCTTTTAACTCGATTAAAAAAGCGGGGGAATTGATTGACATGAGCAAGCATCACGGTTCGCACCCAAGAATGGGCGCTACGGACGTCTGTCCGTTTGTGCCCGTAAGCGGAGTTACGACCGAAGAATGCGTGGAAATTTCTAAGGAAATTGCAAAGCGCGTGGGAGAGGAGCTTAATATTCCCGTTTATTTATACGAAAAATCCGCCCAAACACCGGAGAGAAAAAATCTCGCTATTATACGGCAGGGCGAATACGAAGCTTTGGAAGTTAAACTAAAAAAACCGGAATGGAAGCCGGATTTCGGTCCGGCTGAATTTAACGCAAAAGCCGGCGCGACGGTTATAGGCGTTAGGGAATTCCTTATAGCTTACAACATTAATTTAAATACGAGAGAACCGCTGCACGCAACGGATATTGCTTTTGAACTTAGAGAAAAGGGACGTTCCGCAAGACGCGGAAACATAAAACCGTTCTACTATAAGGGCGCTACAATTATGAAGTACTCTGCGGGAAAATATCCGTGCGGCTCCTGCGAATTTGACGGAAATACAATGACGGAAACAATTAGGCACTGCGCCGAAAAACACGGCTACAATTTAAATGAACTGCTAAAGTTAAACGGAATTGATCCGGCGAATCCGGAAGGGCAAAGCGTTAAGAAGCCCGGATTATTCAAACAATGCAAAGCAATCGGCTGGATGGTTCCAAATTACGACCGGGCGCAGATTTCAATTAATTTAACTGATTATAAAATTACGCCCATGCATCTCGTTTATGACGCTACCGTAAAACTAGCTTCGGAGAGGGGCGTTGTAGTTACGGGAAGCGAAGTTGTCGGCATGGTTCCGTATCCCGCATTATTAGAAACGGGTAAATATTATTTGAAGAAACAAGGACGCTCAACGGGAATTCCCGTAAAAGACATTCTCGAAACGGCAGTTCAATCCCTGGGTCTGCGGGATGTTGCCGAATTTAATATCGAAGACCGCGTGCTGGGTCTGCCGTCTAATATCGATTCCGCTCTTGTAGAAATGAAATTAACGAATTTCATCGACGAAGTTTCCCGCGAAAGTCCAGCCCCGGGCGGAGGTTCAATTGCGGCGTTATCCGGAGCGCTCGGAGCGGCGTTATCCTCGATGGTGAGTAATCTTACCGCCAATAAACGCGGAAGCGAAGAAGTTGACGGAATATTAAACGAAGCCGCCGATAAATGCCAGGAAATCAAAAACTCGCTTGTAAAGGCTATTGATAACGATACGAACGCTTTCAACGATTACATGGAAGCGAGAAGACTGCCGAAGGCGACGGCTGAACAGAAAAACATTCGAGAAGAAGCTATGCAGCGCGGTTTAAAGCGGGCGGTGGCTGTGCCTTTGAATACCGCGAAGCTCAGTTTAGAGGTAATAAAAATCGCGTCCGTTGTTGTAAAACATGGAAACCCGAATTCCGTTACGGATGTGGGCGTTGGCGCACAGTGCGCTTATGCCGGGGTTCTCGGCGGAGTCTATAATGTATTGATCAACTTAAAGGAGATTAAAGATAGCGTCTTTGTCGAGCAAATGAGATCCGAATGCAGCGGGCTGAAAAATTACGCCGGAAAAGAACTTGAATCGGTTCTTCAAGAGGTTGAAGGAAAACTTTAATGTAAGCAAGCCGCTTTTTTATTTAAATGAGTTATGTTATCTTATTATAATTTTCATTATAAATAAGATGGGAGGTAAAATGAAAAATAAATTAGTCGGACTGCTTGTTTTGTTTACCCTTACCGTATCGCTTGCGGGATGCGTAACAAAGAATAAAGAAAAATCGGCTGAAACCGTTTCGGTAAATAAGGCTATTGCTGTTATTAATCCTACCGAAGGAAACAATGTTCACGGAACGGTTATCTTCACAAAGGAAGCCGAAGGAATTAAAGTAACCGCCGATTTGGAGGGATTGACGCCAGGAGATCACGGTTTTCACATTCATCAATTCGGCGACTGCAGCGATCTTAAAGGCAAATCCGCAGGCGGACATTTTAATCCCGACGGCGCGGCTCATGCGGGTCACGATTCAAAAATACGGCACGTTGGCGATTTCGGCAATATTACGGCGGATGAAAACGGAACGGCGCACGTTGAATTTATTGACGATCTAATTTCATTCAGCGGTTCTCATAATATTATCGGCAGAGGAATAGTAATTCACGGAGGAACGGACGATTTAACTTCGCAGGCTTCGGGAAACGCCGGACCCCGGGTTGCGTGCGGAGCCATTGCTCTTTCAAAATAAATGAAGTTGAGACAAACAGATTCCTCAAAAACCTTGAAAACCACCAATTAATTCATTAGATTTCGATATGCCACTGCAGGAATGCGGTGGCATTTTCTTTTATGTGTACAAAAAAGGAGTATTACATTGTCGAATTTTGTTTATTTAAGCAAAGAAAGACTCATCGAATTGGAAAAAGAGCTTGCCGACCTTAAAACAAGAGGCAGGAAGGAGATGGCTCAAAGAATTGCCGAAGCTCGCGCTCACGGCGATTTATCCGAAAATGCCGAATATGATGCGGCAAAAGATTCTCAGGGTTTAATGGAACTTAAAATTAACCAGCTCGAAGCTATGCTGGCAAAAGCGAGAGTAATTGACAAATCCAAAATCCCCGCCGGAGAAGTCGGCGTCCTATCGACGGTTGAAGTTAAAAATCTCAAGATTGACAAAACCTTTAAATATACTATTGTGTCTCCCGAAGAAGCCGATTTGTCCAAAGGAAAAATCTCTTTCGAATCTCCCGTCGGCAAAGCTATTTTGGGCGCTAAAATAGGCGATGTTGTCGAAGCCGTAGTTCCCGCCGGAGTTATTAAATTCGAGATTCTCGGAGTGGAATAGTTTGATGAGCGTTTATTTGGAAAATAAAGTTTCCGGATTTATTAAATTCAACGGTTTAATTGAACCGCAGGATAACGTTCTCGCAGCTTTAAGCGGAGGAGCGGATTCGGTTTTTATGCTTTTTATGCTGAAAAAGCTGCAGAGACTTTTGAAATTTTCTCTTTCGGCAATGCACATAAATCATAATCTTCGCGGAGAAGAAAGCCGGAAGGATGAAATTTTTTGCCGCGAACTATGCCGCAGGGAAAACATCGAGTTCTTTTCAGCGTCTGTTGATGTCAAAGCATTCGCCAAAGAGAAATCCATCTCAATTGAAGAATCCGCAAGAATTTTACGATACCGCGTGCTTTCCGGTAAAGCCGCAGAGGCGGGAGCGGCTAAAATAGCCACAGCGCACAATCTCAACGATAACGCGGAAACCGTTCTTTTGAATTTATTTAAAGGGAAGGGACTGAACGCTCTTTCGGGCATTCCCTCGCGCAGGGATAACATAATTCGACCGATTTTATCAATTGATAGAACGGAAATTATTGATTATTTGACCGGAAATGATATTCAATTCAGAATTGATTCTTCCAACGCCTCCGATATATATCAGCGTAATTTTATAAGGAATAAGCTGACTCCTTTAATTAAAGAGAACATAAATCCAAAATTTGAAGCGGCGGTTTGGAGGTCTTCGGAAATTCTGAGAGCCGACGCCGCGGCGTTGGAAGAACTGCTGAGCAAAATATATAATAATTATGTGTATCCGGGAGACGACTTTGCCGATATTTCCCTTGACGTACTTCAAGATTACGGAACAAACGTTGCCGTTGAACTTGTTAAACGGCTGTTTTGGGAAGTTTTCGGAAAAGAATTCCGGTACAGCGATAAAATTCACATTACCGATCTATTCGGCAATCAAGTGGGAAAAAAAATAATTTTATCCGACAACATCGAGATTTTCAGAGAGAGGGATAAACTTCGTTTTCAAATTGCGCGCGAATATGCGGATTATTACACCGAACTAAAAATCGGCGAATCCGTCCAAACTCCGATGGGATTGCTAAGAATTGACGAAATCTCTCTTTCGGAAACGGAAATTACAAATGACGGCAGAGTCGAATTCGCGTCGGCTGATTCGCTCAATGGAGATTTTATCGTTAGAAATTGGAAATATGGGGATAAATTTTTTCCTCTCGGAATGACCGAAGCTAAAAAGATTTCCGATTTTTTGACCGACAGCAAACTGCCCGCGAGTAACCGCGCGGGACAATTGGCGCTGATAAACGACAATAAAATAGTTTGGGTTATCGGGCAAAGACTCGATAATCGATATAAAATTGATGAAAATACAAAAAGAGTTATAAAATTATGGATGAGTTAAAAACACACGAACAAGCGGAAATTTGGGTTGGAAACGAGAAATTCCTTCCTTATTTATCCGAAGAAAAAATTCAAAATAGAATTGCCGAATTGGGCAAAGAACTCACCGAAGATTACCGCGGGAAATTTCCCATTTTTATTGGAATTCTTAACGGTTCTTTCATTTTCTTTTCCGATTTAATTAGGAGGGTTCAACTGAATTGCGAAATAGATTTTTATAAATTGAGCAGTTACGGCGACGAGAAAATATCTTCCGGAAACGTTAGGCTCCTTAAAGAACTCAACGCCGATATCAACGACAGACACGTGGTAATTGTGGAAGATATTGTCGATTCCGGGCTGTCTATCAAGTATATTCAGGACATGATGGGAAGATATAATCCGGCAAGTATAAAAATAGTATCGCTGCTCTACAAGCCCGAAGCGATTAAATATAACGTTAAAATTGATTATATTGGATTTGAAATCCCCAATAAATTTGTACTTGGCTTCGGATTGGACTACGCTCAAAAATACAGAAATTTACGTTCAATATATGCTTTAAGCGAAGAGGAGAATTAAGAAATAATGTTAGAAGATAATAAAATTTATATGGCAGATAAGTCTAATTTTAAAAATCCATTGGGAAAGAACAAAAAAGACGACGGTGGCGGCGGCAGTGGAAAACCCGACGGAGATTTTGATTGGACTAAGGTTATAAAAACCGTTTTTAGCTGGGGAGCCGTGTTGATTGCGGCGGTAATTATTATGCAGTTCTGGCGTACGGATACAACCGGCGCTATGGAAGTTAATTTCGACATGTACAAACAGCTATTAAACGGCGGAAAAATAGGCGAAGCGAGAATATTAAAATCGGATATGAACGATTACATTTTTGAAGGCAAACTTCTGCAGAAAGAATTTATCAATAACGTAATGGTGGAAAAAATTTCCGTTACTCTCGTTGAACCGATTCTGCAGGATCAAATCAAATTATGGAATGAAAAGGGCGTTAAATACACTTTCGTAAAGGAATCCAATGAATGGATGACGGTGCTTATCAGCTTTTTACCCTGGGTGCTTATTATTGGCGTCTGGATGCTTTTTATGCGCAGGATGCAGGGGGGGACAGGCGGTTCGAGAGGCATATTCAACTTCGGTAAGAGCCGCGCTAAATTGTTTTCCGAAAGCCAGATGAAAATCAACTTCAAAAACGTTGCCGGAGCGGACGAAGCTAAGCAGGAACTTGAAGAAATAATCGAGTTTTTGAAAGAACCTTCAAAATTTCAGAAACTCGGCGGTAAAATTCCGCGCGGAGTCCTTTTGCTGGGACCTCCCGGAACCGGCAAAACCTTGCTTGCCCGCGCGGTTGCCGGAGAAGCCGGCGTTCCGTTTTATTCAATTAGCGGCGCCGATTTTGTTGAAATGTTTGTAGGCGTTGGCGCCAGCCGTGTGCGCGACCTTTTTGAGCAGGGTAAAAAGAACGCTCCGTGTATTATTTTTATTGATGAAATTGACGCGGTGGGAAGACACCGCGGAGCGGGTTTGGGCGGCGGTCACGACGAACGCGAACAAACTTTGAACGCTCTTTTGGTGGAAATGGACGGATTTGAACAGAACAGCAGCGTTATTATTATTGCCGCCACTAACCGTCCGGATGTTTTAGACCCCGCGCTGCTGCGTCCGGGCAGATTCGACCGGCAGGTAGTTGTAGATAGACCCGATGTTAGAGGACGCGAAGGCATATTTAAAGTGCATACGCAGGAAATTCCGCTCGGTAAAGACGTTAACTTAAAAACTCTTGCTAAGGGAACTCCCGGATTAGCGGGCGCCGAATTGGCAAACCTTGTTAACGAAGCCGCTTTGCTCGCCGCGCGAAAAGACAAAAAAAGCGTTGAAATGGAAGACTTTGAAGAAGCCAAAGATAAAGTTATGATGGGCATAGAAAGAAAGAGTATGATTATTTCCGAAGAGGAAAAAATAACAACGGCTTATCACGAAATAGGACATGTGCTTGTAGCTAAATTGCTTCCCGAATCCGATCCGGTTCACAAAGTTACTATCATTCCGCGCGGAAGGGCTTTGGGCGTTACTCATTATTTGCCTATGGACGAAAAGCATACATATTCTTTTGAATATATCGACTCTAAAATATGCACACTTCTCGGCGGAAGAGCCGCGGAAAAAATCATCTTCAACAAACTTACCACCGGCGCGGGCAACGATATTGAACGGGCTACCGAATTAGCCCGCAAAATGGTGTGCGAATGGGGTATGAGCGAAAAACTCGGACCCTTGGCTTACGGGAAAAACGAAGAGGAAATTTTCCTCGGAAGGGAAATAACCAAACATCAGAATTACAGCGAATTGACCGCACAGACAATTGATTCGGAAGTTAAAAAGATCGTTTCGGAAGCTATGGTTAAAGCGGAAAAAATTCTGAAGGATAATATTAAACTTCTTCACAGTCTTTCTAAAGAACTGCTGGAAAGAGAAATTCTCGACGCCGATGAAATTGAAAAAATCACAAAAGGCGAAGAACTTCCGCCGATAAAAAGGAAAGATAACGGAAACGGGGAACATGCAGAAAACAATGATGAGAATATTCCCGATCACGTAAAACAATTACTCGAAGAAAAGAAAAGGAATGAGTCTAAAGGCACAGAGAATTCAGATGGCTCTAATTGACAACGGATTTATCGATTATAAAAAGGAACTGATCCGTAAGAGCATTCATCTCTGCTCTTTGTCCATTCCTATAGTTTATTATTTTATTACAAGGGAATTAGCGATTACAATACTAATTCCCATTACTCTTTTTTCCGTAATACTCGATTTCGGAAGACATATAATTCCTTCGGTAGGAAAGTTTTTCTACTCGTCATTCGGCTTTTTACTCCGGCAGCACGAAATTGATTCAAAAAAGAAAAATCTCTCCGGCGCTTCGTATGTGTTTATTTCGGCGCTGCTTTGCGTTTATATTTTCCCCAAAATTATTTTCATTACGGCTTTTGCGACACTTATATTGAGCGACAGCGCCGCGGCTTTGATAGGGCGCAGGTTCGGCAAGCATAAATTTTTATTTAAAAGCCTCGAAGGAACAATTGCGTTTTTTGTCGTTGCTTCAATTATTGTTTTATTTACTCCCAAAGTTGCCGGTTTGGGAGTTGAATATTTAATCGGTTTTATCGGCGGAGCAGTCGCGGCGATTGCCGAAAATGTGTCCTACGGCTGGGCGGACGATAATTTGGCGATTCCGATTTCTATGGGATTTACAATGTGGTTCCTTTATTGGTGGCTTCTGCCGTCAATGGAATTGGTTCTGTCTAATGTGCCGGTATAATTATTGCTGAAACATTGCCGTGTTCCCCTTGTATAAAAACTCAAAAAACTTAAGGCGTTTATGAAAAAGATAGTTACTTTTTTTCCATTAATACTTCTATTTTATTCGTGCGGACTTAAAAAGCCCGCCGTGGGATTGGAAGATCAAATATTTGTTGTGGCTGATTCTACCGAATTTTTGCAATTGGAAAGCGAACTGCTTCAAGTATTCGGAAAAATCATCTATACGCCTCAGCCTGAAAGACTATTTAACTTAAAACGAAAGTCGATTCACGATCTTAACCGCTTGAAAGACAAAAAAAATGTTATAATAATAGCTCCGCTGAATTCCGGTTCTTATACTTCGCAATATTTGAACAGCGCGCTCGATTCGGCGGTAACGAACCTGGTTCTTGAGGATAGCGTTCATTTGATAAACCGATACGATTTATGGGCTAAGAATCAGCTTGTAATGATTTTAACCGCTTCGGATATTGATAAATTGAAAGATTATATTCTTTCCGAACGCGATAATCTGCTTCACTATTTTCAGAAGCTATCCAACAAAAGGCTTTACGCTAAACTGTATAAAAAGATTTATGAAAACGAAAAATTGGAAGCCCGTTTACTTAAAGAATACGGATGGATTATTTACTGTCAGGTCGATTTCAAAATTGCGATGGATAAACCTGAGGAGCAGTTTGTATGGCTGCGCCGCGCTCCGGGCAGCTCGGTTGAAAGATGGGTTTTTATTCATTGGATTGAAAACGCCACCCCGGTTTATTTAAATCCGGATTCTGTAACCGCTATTCGGAATAGAGTTACAAAAAAATTCTACCGAACGTCGGACGATTCCAGTTACGTCGAAATTGCCGACCACTACAAAACATCGAAGGAAGTTAATTTTAACGGAAGATACGCCTTAATGTCGCAGGGGCTTTGGAGAATGGCGGATCGTTCCATGGGAGGTCCGTTTGTGAATTATACTTTTTACGACGAAAAGACAAAACGGCTCTATATGCTTGACGGTTCAATTTACGCTCCGAAGTATGAAAAGAAAAGCTTGATTCAGCAGGTTGATGTTATTCTTCAATCCTTTATGACAAAAGATAAGCTGAGCAAGGATAGAATTGAAGATTTAATGGATGAATTGGATGATTAAAAACGCTTCCGGCAGTAGAAGGCGGTCTATCTGCTGCCGGCGCGCTTTGAAAGGGATACAATCAAAGACTTCAGAAACCTTGAAATTACGATTTATTAGTTTCTTGGTCTAACCTTAGGAACAAACTCCTTTCCGCTTCCTACTGCAAACAGACTCTGCCCAAATCCATTCGTTCGAAAGTCGGATGGAGCGTCTTCCGGCATTCCTCAGCCTTTTTGATAGTTCACCCACTGAACCATCCGGTCGGCTTAAGGAAATTGACTCATCCCATTCGGGAGAAAGTACAATCACTAACAAGGAAAAAACAATTTATGAGCGGGCTTTGTAAGCGCTTAAGTGAAAAACCTCGCTCAATTATTAAAATTTTTATAAACAATTTTTCTAAGCGTATCAAACTGCAGATATGGATAATCGCTTTTTAAAATTCCAATTGCTTCGCAGGCGCTTTTTCTGTTATTGCGGAGTAATTGGAATTTCTTTTTAATATTATAATCTCTAACGGAGGTCTCATTTATCAGTCCGTTTGCATTCAGCAGTTCATAAATATTGTCGCTTATCAAATCCGACAACGGATTAGCGATTTCTTTTTCACAAAACAGCTCTTTCATATTTCCCCCCAATATTTTTAGATGTTCTGCCGGCGCTTATTAATTAACCGGCGGTAAATAATTTCTCAGGTTGTAAAAAAGCTCTTGGCAAGAATAAGGAATGCGGGGATGATACTCAACCGCATATTTATGCGGTTTTTCAATTATTAAGGGAAAAACCATCGGTTTACCTACATAAATATGCGGCGATTGAATTAACGAGGGATGGCGGCGGTTATTTTAATAAATCTTCCGCTTTTTCAAGAGGTTCGGCGGATGGGAAAAACGAATGGAGTTTTTCAATTACGCCGTCAACCAAAGCGTCCGGACAAGAAGCTCCGCTGGTAATTACAATTTTAACTTTTGGTTTACGGGGTATAAAATTAAGAGTCAGCTTTTCGCTTCCGGCGGAAAGGTCGTAGTGGAGTATTTTCCCGGAAGAAAATATTTTTTCTTCAGACGAAATAAAATATGTCGTGAAATTCCGCTCGAGAAGATTAACGATGTGAGAGGTATTTGAACTGTTATAGCCGCCTATAACAACCGCAAAATCGGCGTCAACCTCAAGCAGTCCGTATGTGGCTTTTTGATTGTCGTTTGTCGCGTAGCAGAGAGTATCGCGCGTATCGGCAAAATGTTCGTCAATTTTATCCTCCCCGAATTTTCTTATCATCGCGTATTTAAAATATTCTGCAATTTCATCGGTTTCCGAAGCGAGCATTGTTGTCTGGTTAACAACGCCTATTTTATTCAAATGTTTTTCCGGAATGAAACCGGAGGAATATTTTCCGCTGAAATGAGTATAAAATTCGGCAACCGGACGCTCGCCCAAGATAATTTCCCCCAATATTTTTGCTTCCGCAATATCTCTAATTATAACGCTGGGAGCGTTTTCTTTGGAATGCGAAAAAGTGGCGCGGGTTTCCTCGTGGTTATGTTTGCCGTGAATAATAACCGTATAATCTTCGGAGCCAAGCTGCACTGCGCGGTTCCATACTTTTTCTACAAACGGACAAGTTGTATTGTATTTCTCGGTTGATATGCCCAGTTCCCTTATCTTGGATTCGATCTCTAAGTTCGTCCCGAACGCGGGAATTAAAATTATATCTTCAGCGTCCAGTTCCGACCAGTCAATTAATTGTCTGCCGTTATTATCCATTATGAACCGAACTCCTTTATCAAGCAGATCCGAGTTTACATGCGGATTATGAATCATTTCGCTCAAAAGGAATATTCGCTTTCCGGGATTTGCGTCAATGGTTTTATATGCAATCTCGATCGCGTTTTCTACTCCGTAGCAGAATCCGAAATGCCGGGCGATATAAAACACAACCGGTCCGAAGTCCAATTCGGTGGGAGTGTAATCTTTTTTCCTCGGGTCGCTTTTGGCGCGGTAGGATTTTATCTTGGAAATTATCGAACTTTTATAATAGTTGGGTATATCGAATTTTTTCATCTATTTTCTTTAGAACCGTATTAACTTCATTAATTAACCTGCTAAAGTTAATAATTCTGAGTTAAATAATTTTCCGCCGAATGGATTGAGCCCGTTTTTTTGTTTTCTCATCGTTCCCGCTTTCGAAACGGAATTTTAAATATCCAGCCAGTAATTAATCTTTGCGAGAAATATATTGTCGGATTCCGCTTTCCAAAGATTTCCGAAGTCCCTGGAAAACTCATATTTTCCCGGATTGTTTAAATTAATCTGCTCGCGCGACCACACCAAATACAAAAGCGAACCGGGAACAAATTCCCACCGAAAAACTAAATTTACTCTCATCGATTTGAAGTTAAAATCAGGGTCATAAAAAGAAATGCTCTCGGCGGATCCCTCGCCGTCCGGGTCAACCGTGTATTTGCCCGAAGATTCGGAGTAATTTATAGTTGAATTATCATTGCCGAACTTTCTAAAATCGTAGCTGTTTGCTCTTTTCAAATAGTTATAATTATAGTAATTACCCACCGATACAAACGGCTGAAGATAAAGCTGTAAGCTCATATCCGGTATAAAGAGCCAATTCATTCTAATTTCCGCCGAAACGGTTTTCTGCTTAAGTTCTCCGAACACATATCTTCGTCCGTTAGTTGCCGCGGCGGCGGCGTCTTCAAAGCTCCCGACCCATTGATGATAATTCATCCCTTGAGAATATGCCGGACCGACGGAAAGAGTAAGCTGCGAAGAAGCTTTCCACTTTATCTTAAATCCAATATCTTCGAAATGAGACGCGCTTCCCCCTCCGCCGTAATTTAAGAAAGCCGACAATATAAAATCCTCTCTTTCGTCCGTGTTTCCGTTAGCTCCTATTATGTATCCTTCGGGGTTTTGGATGATTGGACCTCCGCGGGTAAAGTTTTTGTCTATTCCCGGAAAGAAATATCCAACTCTAAACTGGATTCTCGAAAAATTTAAAAACTGTAAACTCGAAAAACTCATAAAACCGTTTGAAAGCTGTCTGCCCTCAAAATCGTATGTCCGGAAGTTAACGAAGTATATCTGCCGCGTTCTGAAAATTTTCCCGACGTCGTACCATCGGTAGCCGAGAACAATGTGACCATTAATCCGATCCGCCATAATCTGAAATCCGAGATCGTTATATTCAAAAGAAGGGGAAATAGCGCCGAGCGCGGCGTTAATATAGAAATTCCCTTTCTGCTTGTTGAGGGCTACTCTTCCAAACCATCCCGCCATTCTTACACGATTGGTGTCCAGCCGGTATTTATGGGCGTCGGGACTCTGAAAATATCTGCGCGAAGCCCGCTGAACTCCCGTCATATATTCTTTTGAACCGGCAACATAAGAACCCGCTGCGGAACCGGTGATTACATACGTCTCGTCTTTATCGAGAAACGCCCATCCGTCCGCGCCGAAAGTATATGCGCTCTTTGCCATCAGTCCTTTCAGTTTATCCGTTCTTAAATCCCGGTTAACTGAAGTAAGAAGAACGCCGACGTCATATTTGCCGTCGCTGAACTCCTTTTGAGTTCTGAATATACCGTAATTTGTAAGCGGTTCAACCTCTTCTTTTGTTCTATTAGAGCCGTCGGCAATAGAAGCGTAAGTTCTTTCCGTCACGGCGTCTAAAACCGCTATTGAAAGGGTCTCGTCGATATTGCCCGATAATTTACCCGCGCCGAGAATTCTTGTTTCATTGGGCATATCAACATAATCCCCGCCGGCGTATCCGTGAGGAGAGCCGCCGATTCTTCTTGAGTAAAATAAATTTGGAAGCTGAAAGTTGAAATTCCAATTGTTGTTGCTTCCCCCCTGACCGAAACGCATAATATTCGCGCCTTCAATGAAGAAAGGTCGTTTTTCCGGATAAAATGTTTCGAATGCCGTAAGATTAACTACCGCCGGATCGACTTCCACTTGACCGAAATCGGGAATGATAGTCGCGTCCAAATTCAGATTGCTTCCCACTCCCACTTTCATGTCCAACCCAAATGACGTCTTATATTGGTTTCCCTTATAAAAGGGATCGTTTTGATCGTGGATAAGGTATTGGGCTTTCTGAACTACATAGGGAAATAATTCGACTCGTTGTTTCGATTTTAATTCTTTTATTCCGGTTAAATCGGCAAAGTTGGAGATAAATCCGCTCTCCTTTTTCGGAACCAGAACATAAAAGCTTTCTTCGTTAGTTCTTTTGATAACGCGCGAAAAGTTGACTCCCCAAACATTATCTCCGGATTTAAATCTCAATTGATTAAACGGAATACGCATTTCAACGCTCCAGCCGTCGTCCGAAATAACCGTTTCGGCTTCCCAAATTCCGTCCCATGAAGTGTCGAAATTTTCGTCGTTATAAATTGTGCCGTCAACTCTGCTGCCCGCCGCGTTAACTCCAAAGAAAAATCCCGTTTTATCGTCGTTAAATGTATCGATGAAAAATCCGAACCAATCGGATTTGATAAAATCGTCCCTTCGGGCTATCTGCCTGTCAATTTTTTCAGGCTGAGAATCGTAAAGATACGCCGAAGCGTATAAATACTTATCGTCGTACGTAACCCATACATTGGTTTTTTCTC